>DPSD01000385.1:3586-3782 GCA_003538495.1 Accumulibacter sp. | reverse complement strand
GTTGGCGGGCGATGGCCGCCAATCAGCGGCAGGCCGGCGAGACCGGTTGCAAGCCGGCTGATACTCTCCGCTCCGCTGGAGAGGGTGGCTGGCGCAACCACGTCTTTCGCCGGAATGCGCCCGGCCCAGCGCAGAATCTGCGGTTGCAGGGTGATCGCCCTTTGCATCCAGGTTCTGCCGAGACGGCGTTCGCCGA
>DPSD01000385.1:0-3312 GCA_003538495.1 Accumulibacter sp. | reverse complement strand
CTGCCGAGACGGCGTTCGCCGATCAGCAGATACGCCAGGGCACCAATGGCCGGCACGAGAATGACCAGCAGCAGCCACGCCAATGCCGTGCCGTGCGAGCTTCGCCGCGAAAAAATGCGCAGCGAAACCGCCAGCGCCAGTGCCAGATAGACGAAAGAGAGAAGACTGAACACCATGCAGAGGAGTATGAGACTGTTGCCGGGCACGGGTCAATGCGCGTTCCCCCACGATTGCTTAGCCCATGCAGGAGCGCGCGTCGCCAACTGTCGAAAATTCTTACAGTTCATCGTCTTCGCTGCCGCGTCATGGTGACAAGTGGTTGATTCGATTTGCTTGTCATGGTTCGGCGTGATTCTTGCTTGGTGAACAGGGCTCGCGGGATTTGCCACTGCCACGCGCTATCCTGCAGCAGAAAATAACCATCATATATGGTCAAATCATGAATCTCGTGAACAAACAGTACCTTCTGGCCTCCCGTCCGACCGGGGAGCCCAGCGTCGATAACTTCAGGCTGGTCGAAACACCGATTCCTGCCCTCGTCGATGGTCAGGTGCTGGTGCGCAACCATTACCTGAGCCTCGACCCCTATATGCGCGGCCGCATGAATGAGGGCAGGAGTTACGCCGAGCCGCAGCCGCTGCACCAGGTGATGGTTGGCGGCACGGTCGGTGAAGTCGTCGATTCGCGCAGTCCGCAGTTCCAGGTCGGTGACCAGGTCGTCGGCATGGGCGGCTGGCAGCAGTACCTGCTGGTCGATGCCAATCAGCGCGGTGTGCTGCAGAAGGTGGACAGCTCGCAGATCCCGCTCTCGGCCTACCTCGGCGCGGTCGGCATGCCGGGCGTCACCGCCTGGTACGGGCTGCTGAAGGTGATCGCTCCGCAGGCGGGCGAGACAGTGGTGGTATCGGCGGCGAGCGGCGCGGTCGGCAGTGTCGTCGGCCAACTCGCCAGGCTGCGTGGCTGCCGCGTCGTCGGCATCGCCGGCGGCACCGAGAAGTGCCGCGCGGTGGTCGAGGATTACGGCTTCGACGCCTGCATCGACTACCGCCAGGATCCGGAGCCGCAGTCACTCGCAGCGGCGCTTCAGGCGGCGTGTCCGAACGGCATCGACGGTGATTTCGAGAACGTCGGCGGCACCATCCTCGACGCGGTGATGCTGAACTGCAACGCCTTCGCCCGCATCGCCGTGTGCGGCATGATCTCCGGTTACAACGGCGAGCCGATCCCGATGCGTGCGCCGCAACTGATCCTGGTGAACCGGATGAAGATCGAGGGATTCATCGTCAGCGAGCCCCTGCCGCTCTGGCCCGAGGCGCTCAAGGAACTCGGCACGCTGGTGGCGAGCGGCCAGCTCAAGTACCGCGAAAGCGTCGCGCAGGGCATCGAGAGTGCGCCAGCGGCTTTTCTCGGTCTGCTCAAGGGCCGCAACTTCGGCAAGCAGCTGGTCCGCCTGATCTGAGCGCGAGGCTTGCCGCGCCTGTCGATCCCTGACTACAGACGCTTCGCTGACGCGACTTTCACATTCAGGACGTGGAGAATTCGATGAGTCGAGGCACGCACGCGGTGTTCAACCAGAGCACCCCCTTTGTGGATATCAACCTGTTTACCGCGAACCGCGCTCTCGCCGACGCGCTCCGCTTCAACCATGCCGGCTTCGACGCCGCGCGCTTTGCGAAACTTGGCGCCGAGATGGGGTCGGCCGAGATGCAGCGGCATGCGCGGCTGGCCAACGCCTTTGCTCCGCAACTGAGAAGCCATGACCGCTATGGTCATCGCGTAGACCAGGTGGAATTTCATCCGAGCTATCATGCCCTGCTGGCGGCGGCGCTGCGCCATCGCCTGCACGGTGCGCCGTGGTCGGCGGGTGCCGGGGCGCATGTCGAGCGCGCCGCGGCCTTCATGCTGTTCACCGAATGCGAGCCGTCGGTACTCTGCCCGGTGTCGATGAGCTATGCGGTCACACCAGCACTGCGCGCCAATGCTGCGATTTATGCCGAGTGGGCTGCGGGACTGGCCAGCGATCGCTACGACCAGCGCTTCCTGCCCTTCCAGGAGAAGACCGGCCTGACCATGGGCATGGGCATGACCGAGAAGCAGGGCGGTTCGGACGTGCGTGCCAACACCAGCCGGGCCGACTTCGACGGCGAAGACGCCTGGGGACGCCGCTACCGCATCACCGGCCACAAATGGTTCTTCTCGGCGCCAATGTGCGATGCTTTCCTGGTGCTGGCGCAGACCCCCGCTGGCCTGTCCTGTCTGTTCCTGCCGCGCATCCTGCCCGACGGCACGGTCAACGCGCTCGCCATCCAGCGCTTGAAGCACAAGGTCGGCAACCATGCCAACGCCAGCTCTGAGGTCGAGTTCGATGCGGCCTGCGCCTGGCTGGTCGGCGACGAGGGCCGTGGCGTACCGCAGATTCTGGCCATGGGTGCGCTCACCCGGCTCGATTGCGCGCTTGGTACCGCCGGCCTGATGCGGCATGCCTTGTCGCTGGCCCTGCACCATACCGGGCAGCGCCAGGCTTTCGGCAGGTGCCTTGCCGAACAGCCGATGATGAAGAATGTGCTCGCCGACCTGGCGCTCGAGAGCGAGGCCGCGACCGCTCTGGCGCTGCGTCTGGCACGCGCGGTGGACCGTAGCGAGAACGGACAGGATGCCAGCGGGCACGAAGCACTGCTCCGCCGTCTGCTGACGCCGATCGCCAAGTTCTGGATCTGCAAGCGCGGCAGCCACTTCGCACAGGAGGCGATGGAATGCCTGGGTGGCAACGGTTATGTCGAGGAGCAGGGCGAGGGCGTGATGGCACGCATCTACCGCGAGATGCCGCTCAATTCGATCTGGGAAGGTGCCGGCAACATCATGGCGCTGGACCTGCTGCGTGCTTTGCGTGCACCGGAAATGGCCGGCGCCCTGGAACACGAGGTCGCGCCGGCACGGCACGCGCACGCGGTCCTTGACCGGAGCTTCGCGGCCACCTTGCGGGCCATCGACGGTCTCACCGAAGAAGCCCAGGCCCGTCGCCTGGCGCGCGATCTGGCATTGCTGCTGCAGGCAGCGCTGCTGCGCCAGCATGCCAGCGATGCGGTCTTCGATGCTTTCTGTGCGTCGCGCTTCGAGGCCGCCGCCGATGTTTTCGGCCTGCTGCCGGCTGGCACCGATGTCGACGCCATCATTACGCGGGCGAATCCCGCGCAGATGGTCTGAACTGCATGACAGGCGCTCAGGGCGTCCCGAGGAACAGGTAAAGATTGGAGTCGCCGCCCTTCGATCCTGCAGTCGAGTAGCCGTAACCCAGGTAGACCGGGCCGAGGG
>DPSD01000617.1:9840-10123 GCA_003538495.1 Accumulibacter sp. | reverse complement strand
GGTATCACCTGCGGGCGCATCGTTTTCTGGGTCTGAAGTTCAAGCGGCAAAAGCCCATGGGACGATATATCGTAGATTTCGTGTGCCTCGAGCAACGCCTGATCATTGAGATCGACGGCGGACAGCATGCCGAGCAGCTCGACCATGATCAGCGTCGGGATGCCTGGTTGCGTAGCCAGGGCTATACCGTATTGCGTTTCTGGAACGATGAAGTCATGCAGCATTTGGATGAGGTGCTGGAACAGATACGCTGCACACTGACCCTCTCCCCCAACCCCTCTCC
>DPSD01000617.1:0-9598 GCA_003538495.1 Accumulibacter sp. | reverse complement strand
CCCTCTCCCCCAACCCCTCTCCCGCAAGCGGGTGAGGGGAGTTAGCCGCGCCGCCCCGTTTGACTGCACCGCTGCCGAGATCTCCCCATGTCCGTCGCCCAGACCGTCCAGAGTTTTGCCGGCATCGCCAACGAGAACGAGTTCTACGGCCACCACTACCTGGCCGAAGTCTTCAAGGGCGATATCCGCGCCCTGATCGAGAGCTGGCAGGCCGCCGAAGATGCCGCCGGCGAAGCCGCTGCAGAAGCTCGTGCCGACGCCCGGGCGCCGCACAAACGCCTTGCCGGTCTCGGCGCTAAGTGGTTTGCCACGCTTGCCGTGCAGGCACGCCTGCGCGAAGACGCCGAACGCCTGCTTGCCCACCGGCAACTGCACGCCCCCTTGCTCGAGGCCCTCGGTTACCCGCTCAGGCCCCAACAGATCGAGTTGCAGGCCGGCATGCCGGTGCCCGTCTGGGCCGCCTTTGGCGACGTGCATCAGGCGCCGCAGCTGCTGATCGTGCCGGCCTACCAGCCCGGTCACGAAGACGAAGACCCGCTCGATCATCGCCTGACCGCCGCTCACTATGGCGGGCAGGAAATCCCGCCGGCGTTCAGCAAACTCTGCTGGCTGGAAATCCTGACCGAAGCGCTGTTCGGCAGCGACCAGCCGCCGCGCTACGTCATTCTGGTCGGCTTCAGGGAATGGTTGCTCGTCGACCGCTACAAGTGGCCGAACAATCGTCTGCTGCGCTTTGACTGGAGCGAAATCCTCGACCGCAAGGAGCCCTACACCCTGCAGGCGGCGGCGGCACTGCTGCACCACGACAGCCTCGCGCCGAATCAAGGCGCCAGCCTGCTCGACGGCCTCGATGAAAACGCCCACAAGCACGCCTTCGGCGTCAGCGAAGACCTCAAGTACGCGCTACGCGAAGCGATCGAGGCGCTCGGCAATGAAGCGGTGCGACAACTGCGCGAAAAGGCGCAAGCCGGCAAGCAGGGCTTCTACACCGGCAAGGACGCCGTCGATGCCGGCGAGCTCAGCCTCGAATGCCTGCGCCTGGTCTATCGCCTGCTGTTCCTGTTCTACATCGAGGCGCGTCCCGAGCTCGGCTATGTGCCGATCCAGAAGAGCGAAATCTACGCCAGGGGCTACAGCCTCGAGTCGCTGCGCGATCTGGAACTGACGCAGCTCAATACCCCGGCGGCCCGCGACGGACTCTTCTTCGACGCCACGCTGCGCCGCCTGTTCTCGCTGATCGGCCAGGGCTGCGGCGCAGTCGCCCAGCAGAGCTTCCTCGCCGGCAGCGTCAAGGAAGCCTTCGCGCTGGCGCCGCTCGACAGCAAGCTGTTTGACCCCGAGGCAACGCCGCTGCTCAACCAGGTGCGTTTCCCCAACCATGTCTGGCAGCGCGTCATCCGCCTGATGTCGCTGTCCAACGGCAGACGCAAGGGACGGGTCAGCTATCAACTGCTGTCGATCAACCAGCTCGGCGCCGTCTATGAAGCACTGCTCTCGTATCGCGGATTCTTTGCCCCGGAAGACCTCTACGAAGTCCAGCCCGAGCCCAAAAAGGCGGCAGCCAGCACCGCTGGCGATGACGACGAGGGAGAACACGAGGGCGGCGGCAGCACCGACCTGATGGACAGCGCCTGGTTCGTCCCGGCCAGCCGCATCGCCCAGTACAAACCCGGCGAACGCGTCCATGACCTCGACGAGCAGGGTCACAAGAAGCTGCGCGTCTATCCCCGCGACACCTTCATCTACCGTCTGGCCGGGCGCGACCGGCAGAAGAGCGCGAGCTATTACACGCCGCAGGTGCTCACCCGTTGCCTGGTCAAGTACGCGCTCAAGGAACTGCTGAAAGACAGGACCGCCGACGACATCCTCGCCCTCACCGTCGTCGAGCCGGCGATGGGCAGCGCGGCCTTCCTCAACGAAGCGGTCAACCAGTTGGCCGAGGCGTATCTCGAGCGCAAGCAGATCGAGCTCAAGCGCCGCATCCCGCACGAGCAATACCGCGTCGAGCTGCAAAAGACGCGCATGTACCTCGCCGACCGCAACGTCCATGGCGTCGACCTCAACCCCGTCGCCACCGAACTCGCCGAAGTCAGCCTCTGGCTCAATGCCATCTACGGCGAGCCAGCCGAGCCGGGCCAGCCGCCGAGGGCCGCCCGCGTGCCCTGGTTCGGCTACCAGATCTTTGCCGGCAACAGCCTGATCGGCGCGAGGCGCGAGGTCTTTGCCGCCAGCCTGCTGAAGACGGGCAGCAAACCCGCGTGGTACGACACCCCCCCGCGGCGATGCGGTTTTCTCCCCTCTCCCGCCAGCGGCAGAGGGGCCGGGGGAGAGGGCGAAGTTCGCCGCCCCGACGAGGTCTATCACTTCCTGCTGCCCGACCCCGGCATGGCCAGTTACACCGACAAGGTGGCGAGACAGCTCTACCCGGCCGACTTCGCGCGGCTCAAGGCCTGGCGCACGGCGATGAAGCAGCCGCTCGAAGCGCACGAAATCCGGCGCTTGCTGCAGCTTTCGGAAGCCATCGACCAGTTGTGGTCCGAGCACGTCAAACTCATCGGCGAAGATCGCGCGCGCACCGAAGACCCGCTGGCGCTCTGGCCTCACGATTCGCCCCCGCTCCCCCTGGGAGAGGGCAGCCGCGGCCTCACCTCGCGCGCGCAAAAGGAAGCGATCCGCAGCAAAGGCCTGCTCAATCGCGACGACGACCACGCCACGCCGTACCGCCGCCTCAAGCTGGTGATGGATTACTGGTGCGCGCTGTGGTTCTGGCCAATCACGCAGAGCGCCGAGCTGCCGAGCCGCGAGCAGTGGTGGCTGGAGATCGGCGCCATCCTCGAAGGCAACATCGTCGACCTGTCGCCGCAGATGCAGATGGACTTCAGCGCCGCGCCGGTCGCCGAGCCATTTCTGCCGGAAGTCCAGGCAACGCTGTTTGGCGAGGTGCAGCCGATGCTGGCCACTGCGCCGGCGTCGCCGCAACTGCACGACAAGTTCGGTCAACTGCGCATCAGCCGGTTGCGAACCCACTTTTCCCGGGTGGCGGCGGTCGAGGCGCTTGCCCGGCAAAGGCGCTTTCTGCATTGGGAACTGACCTTTGCCGATGTCTTCGCCCGGCGCGGCGGCTTCGATCTGGTCGTCGGCAATCCGCCGTGGCTCAAGGTCGAATGGAACGAAGCGGGGATACTCGGCGAACGCAACCCGCTGGTCGCGATCCGCAAGTTGAGCGCCACCGAACTGGCGCAGCAGCGTAGCGCCGCCTTTGACGAGTTTCCCGGCCTGCAGGCCGAATGGACGGCCGAACTCGAGGAGGCGGAAGCGACGCAGAACTACTTCAACGCCCAGCAGAACTATCCGCTGCTCAAGGGTGTGCAGACCAACCTGTACAAATGCTTCCTGCCAATTGGCTGGATGCTGGCTGGACAGCGCGGGGTGGTCGGCTATCTGCACCCGGAGGGGCCGTATGACGATCCGCGGGGTGGGGCGCTCAGGGAAGCGGTTTATGCGCGGCTGCGGGCACATCTGCAATTCACCAACGAATTGCAGCTTTTCGCCGAAGTCGATCACCACACGAAATACAGCATCAACGTCTATGGTCCGCCACAAGCGCAGCCTCGTTTTGATCAGATCGCCAATCTGTTCTTGCCGGCTACGGTGGATGCCTGCTATACCCATGATGGTGTCGGCGTCGTCGGTGGCTACAAAGACGAACTGGGCAAATGGAACATCGTGGGCCACGCCGACCGGATCGTCCGCGTCGGCGACGAGCAACTGGCGGTCTTCGCCCGGCTTTACGACGAGCCTGGCACACCGCCGCGCCGTGCGCGATTGCCTGCTCTGCACGCCGGCCACCTTTCCAGCGTACTCGCCAAACTCGCCGCCTACCCGCGCCGTCTGGCCGATCTGGGCGACGGCTATTTTTCGACCGAAATGTGGCACGAAACGATGCAACAGCACGACGGCACAATCGTGCGCAACGCTGACCGCAGCACCCCCTTTGCCGCGACGCCGGAAGACTGGATTCTCTCCGGCCCGCATTTCTTCCTCGCCAACCCGTTCAACAAGACGCCGCGCGCCACTTGCAGCGCCAACGGCCACTACGATCCGCTCGACCTGGAAACACTCCCCGACGACTACCTGCCGCGCAGCAACTACCGGCCGATGCAAGACCGCGCCGAATACGCCCGCCGCACGCCCCGCGTTAGCTGGAGCGAAGCCGAAACGCTGACCTTGCCGTGGGACGAACTCACTGCGGAAGAACAAGCGGAACACATTGGCCAGAAAGGGCAGCCGGTCGCCGTGCAACGCTGGCGGCAGAAACGGGTGACGGAGTATTTTCGGTACGTGCATCGCCGTCGAATTGGTTCCGCATCAGAGCGAACACTGAGTTCGACCATTGCGCCAATTGGTTCAGCACATATACATCCCGTACTTTCATTGACGTTCAGGACGCCCCAAACACTCCTTAACTTCGCTGGGCTGACCTATTCCCTTCTTTACGACTTTTTCGTCAAGTCTACAGGGCTTGGCGATCTCTACGACTCAACGCTCTCCAGACTTCCATATTTTGAGTTGCATCCGGTATTGCTTCGCGCAGCAATACTTAACAGCCTCACCACGCACTACGCCCCGCTCTGGGCCGAAGTCTTCACCCCCGACTTCACCACCCAGCGCTGGAGCCAGCCCGACAACCCGCGCCTGCCGCAGGATTTCTTTGCCCAACTCACGCCCGAATGGCAACGCCACTGCGCCCTGCGCAGCGACTACGCCCGCCGCATGGCGCTGGTCGAAATCGATGTCCTGGTTTCTCAAGCACTCGGCCTGACGCTCGACGAACTGCTGCTGATCTACCGCGTCCAGTTCCCGGTGATGCAGGGCTACGAGCGCGACACCTGGTACGACCGGGCCGGCCGCATCGTGTTCACCAACAGCAAGGGCCTCGTCGGCGTCGGCCTGCCGCGCAAGAGCATTCGCAGCAGCGCCGACGTGACCTTCACCACCCCCGATGGCCGCAGCAAGACCGGCAAGTATGGCTGGGACGATATCCACGCCATGCAGGAAGCCGGTACCCTGCCCGCCGGCAGCACGCTCACCACCACCGTCGTCGACGACACCCAGCCCGGCGGCTCGCAGACCCGCAGCCGCTCCTACACCGCCCCCTTCGCCCTCGCCAGCCGCGAAGCCGATTACCGCATCGCGTGGGCGTTTTTCGAGGACAATAGCCGCCAATGAATCGCGGCCTGATCGTGTCAGCACAGGTCTTCGCTGGTTCCCCGGGGCGCTGCGGGGACAGACCGGTTCGGCGCTGGATGAAGGAGGTATTTCGAATGGCGAGCGAAGAGGATAGCCTGATCCGCGAGATGGTCGATACGATCGTTCGCGAAGCCGATCCCGATGCCGTGATCCTGTTTGGTTCGCGAGCACGTGGGGACGCCCGACCGGATTCCGACGTTGATCTCCTGATTGTCGAGCGTGAGCCTTTCAGTCCGCAGCGCAGTCGCCGCCAGGAAACGGCGCGCCTGTACCTGGCAGTGCGCAAGCTGGCGATAGCCAAGGACCTGCTGCTCTATAGCCGCGACGAGTTCGAGCGACTCAAGGATTCTCCGCACCATATCGTCGGCCGTGCCCAACGCGAGGGAAAGGTTCTGCATGCACGCGGCTGATCACGCGCAGGACTTGCTGCGCATGGCGCGCAAGGATTTCGATGCCCTGCGCGGCATGCTCGACCATCCGCTGTTCGCCGACGAGATTTTCGGCTTTCACGCTCAGCAGGCGATCGAGAAGTCGCTCAAGGCATGGCTCGCGGCCCGGTCGGTGTCGTTCCCGTTGACCCATGACCTGTCGCGCTTGCTCGGTTTGCTGGAAGAAAACGGGAGCGACGTCAGGACGTTCTGGCCACTCGTTCAGTACACGGTCTTCGCTGTGCAGGCCCGCTACGAAGCTGGCCTGATGGAAACCGAGGCGCCGATCGACCGGAGTGCCGTGATCGACGAGGTGCAGCAGTTGCTCGGCACCGTCGCGCGACTGATCGGGGCGACCGTGGGCGAAACGCGCGAGCGGGACAGGCGGTGACCGACCCGGGTTCAGGCTCGGTTACGTATGAAAGAAAGGGTAACTACCCCCTGGTAAGGGTAATAGTTGGCGCCGGCACCACGCGTGGGGGTTTCCCGAATACAGCGAAGGAATGTCCATGAACGGCAAGACCGAATTGATCGCAATCGATTTACACCCCGACGAGAAGAAGCTCATCCTCGATCTGGCCGGTTTTTGGGTGACCGATGAAACCAGCTTGGCGGATCTCAGGAACCCCCGGAAGAAATGGATCCGCTTCAACCCATCTGTGGTGTCCGAGCTCATTGGCGAATTGTCGTATCACTACAACCGCTGCAGGAACGCCGCCAGATCAGAACTGCTGGATGCACTGATCAGCCACCTTGAAAACGTACTTTCCGGCAACGGTCATGGTTTGTGAGACACCCCGGATGATGAAAGCCCTGACCGTTTCCCTCTCCCCCGACCCCTCTCCCGCAAGCGGGCGAGGGGAGATTCGTGAGTCGCTGACGCGACTTTCACGGTAAGCAGAGATAGTCACCCCCATGTTGCCTTCACTGCTCGCGCGCGAGATCCAGAACGGTCTGAAGCACTTCCTGACGACAGGTTTCGAGCCTTCCGACCCCCTCTTCGCCGGCGTCATGCAGCGCTTTACCGACGACGAGGGCCGCTGGCTGAAAGGCCCCTATATCCAGATCGGCCTGCCGTTCCGGACCGGCACCCGGGGCAGGAGCTTTTTCGCGAGTTTCGAGACTGAGTATCCCGGCCACGTCCATCAGGAAGCGGCGTGGCAGCGACTGGCGAGTCGGCTCGACGCCGCCGGGACGCTCATCGCCACCGGCACCGGCAGCGGCAAGACCGAGTGTTTCCTGTACCCGCTGCTCGATCACTGCGCGCGTGCCAGCAGTGACGGCGCTGCGGGTATCAAGGCGCTGGTGATCTACCCGATGAACGCGCTGGCGACCGACCAGGCGCGGCGTTTTGCGCAGGTGATTGCCCGCACATCGGGTTTCAAGGGGCTGCGGGTGGGGCTGTTTGTCGGCGGACGCCCGGGCAAGGACGAGCAGGGACGGGCGATGACCGCGAGCAGCGTCATCACCGACCGGAAAACGCTGCGCCAGGACCCGCCCGACATCCTGCTGACCAACTACAAGATGCTCGACTACCTGCTGATTCGCCCGAAGGATCGGCTGCTGTGGGCCCGGAACACGGCCGAGACGCTGCGCTATGTGGTGGTCGATGAGCTGCACACCTTCGACGGCGCGCAGGGAACCGACCTGGCCTTGCTGCTGCGCCGCCTGCGCGCGCGCCTGAAAACTCCCGCCGGGCATCTGATCTGCGCCGGGACTTCGGCGACGCTGGGCGGCAACTCGGATACCGCGCCTCTGCGGGAATACGCCCGGCAAATCTTCGCGGTGGACTTCCCGCCCGAGTCGGTGGTCACCGAGAATCGCCTCGACGAGATCGAGTTCCTCGGAAACAGCGTCATCGAGCATGTGCTCCATCCTCGCCCCGACTTTGCTGCGCTTCTCGATGCCGATCGCTATCGATCGCAGGCGGCGGCGGTCGACGCCTGGTTCCGCCTGTTCTTCCCCGGTGTGACGCCGCCGATCGACGTCAATGACCTCGCCTGGCGCAGCGCGCTCGGAGCAGCGCTCAAGAAACACCTGTTGTTCATCAACCTGCTGAAGCTGATCCGGGGCCGGATCGTCTCGCTGAGCGAGTTGCAGCAGCAGATGCAGGGTCCCCTGCCCGAGGCGGCGCGACCGCATATCGGCAGGGTGCTCGATGCCCTGCTGGTGCTCGTCGCCTGGGCCCGCGATCCAGACGGCCAGCCGCTGGTCACATTGCGCGTGCAGTTGTGGATGCGCGAGCTGCGGCGCATGGTCACGCAGCTTCGCAGTGACCCGAACACGATCGAGCTGCGCGCCGAAAGCGACATCAGGCGCGAGCCCGGCAAGCTCCATCTGCCACTGCTGCAATGCGCGGATTGCCACACCACCGGCTGGCTGAGCCGTCTGCCGGGCGGCCAGTCCAGGCTGTCGACCGATCTCGACGAGATTTACAACACCTGGTTCTCCGGGCAGCCGGAGGCCTTGCGCCTGTATTCCGCGCTGGGTCTCAGCCGGCCACTGTGTGACGGCATGGTGCAGCGGGTTTGTACGCAATGCGGCCATCTGCAGAGCGGCGCCGGGGAATGCGCCGCCTGCGGCCACGGCGATCTGGTCGATGTCTTCCGGGTGACGGCGAGCCGGACGGCGACGACGAAAGCGGGTATTTCGCATACCTGGCACGATCCGGTGTGCCCGGCGTGTGGCAGCAAGTTCCGACAACTCCTGCTCGGTGCGCGCAACGCAACGCTGGGTGCGGTGACGATCGAGCAGACCTGGGCCAGCCCGTTCAATGACGACAAGAAGCTGATCGCGTTTTCCGATTCGGTACAGGATGCCGCGCATCGGGCCGGCTTCTTCACCGCGCGCACCTACCTCAATACGGTGCGCACCGGCCTGGCACGCGTCATCGACCAGCTTGCGACGCCGCAGTGTTCCTGGAATACCTTTCTCGAGAAATCGGCCAGCCTGTGGCACGAGAAGGACTCACCACTGAAGATGCCTGTGGAGCGATTCGTCTCGGAGTTCATCGGTCCGAACATGATGTGGCAGCGCGATTGGGCGGTATCGATGCAGGCGCATGACCACTTGCCAAAAGACAGCCACCTGCCAGAGCGGGTCAGGAAGCGTTTGCGCTGGCAGGCCTTTGCCGAATTCACCTACCTCAGTCGGCGTGGACGCAATCTGGACGCGATTGGCAAGGCGACGCTGGCTCCCCGTCTGGACGATATCGAGCGGGCAGCCGCTGCACTGTTGCCGGTTCTGCAGGAAGCCTTTGGCATTCGCCATGCCGTCCGGCGGACCGTCGTGCACTGGCTGTGGGGCTTTGTCTGCCACTTGCGGCAGCGTGGCGCGGTGGCTATCCCCGAGCTGATGGCCTATGCGCGTGACGGCAATATCTTCGCCTTGACGCGCACGCAGGGGCGCGGCGAGTGGCTGCCGGGTATGGGCGAGCGCACGCCGCGCCCGGTTTTCCTGTCGCTGGGGCGCGAGCGCGGATTTGACCACCTGGTGAATCCGCAGGCGCCGACCTTCTTTCAGACCTGGCTGTTGGCCACCCTGGGGGCGGACGGGTTGCTGCCCGGCAAAGCCGAGGAGGCACTCTACACGCGGGCGATCGGGGCTCTGGTTCAGGAAGGCGTCGTGTTGCGTATCGAGGCGCAACCGTTTGATGTGATTGCCCTGAATCCGGCGGCACTGGTGATTGAAACCCGGCTCGAGCGACTGGTTTCCGCGCAGGGAAAGCGTGCGCTGACCGTTCCCGCCGATGCTGCGGCGGCCTTGCTGGGAATGCCCTGCCTCGATGCATCGCAGGAAACCTATGCCGAGCGCGTGGACGCTGGCGGCTGGCTGGCTAGACGCTTCAGCCGCGGTGATCTGCGGCGGGGGGTTTCTGCGGAACAGACCGGGCTGCTGTAAAGGGGTCAACGCGGGGGGTT
>DPSD01000398.1:5398-10009 GCA_003538495.1 Accumulibacter sp. | reverse complement strand
TAGGGGGTGGCCGGAACGATGATCAAGGCCGACCGGCCTGCCCGGTATGAATATTCGTAGAAATCACCTTACGCCTGGATCAGCCGCTTCATCCACTCGAGTAGGACGATCGGCAGCAATTCAGGTTTCGTCAGGAGTGCGTATTGATGCACTCCGAAAACGGCAGCCAGGTAGGTGGCGGCGTTTCGATCCACGGTCAGGCAAAAAGGAAACACGCCCTGCAAGCGCGCTTCGGTTACTGCCTGCCGCGTGTCCTCGACGCCGTATCGGCCTTCGTACTGGTCCAAATCGTTCGGTTTGCCGTCGGATAGCAGCAGCAGCAGTCGGTGCGCAGCGGTTTCGCGCAGCAGTGTCGTGCTGGCGTGACGGATGGCGGCGCCTGCTCGCGTGTATTGTTCTGGTTCGAGCGCGGCGATGCGCCGGGCGACCTCGTTGTTGTACGGCTCGTCGAAGCGCTTGAGGGTCCGCAAGGTCACCGCATGCGGCCCTTGCCCGGAAAAAACCTGTACCGAATACCGTTCTCCCATTCCATCCAGGGCAACACAGACCATCAGCAATGCCTCTCGCTCGACGTCGATCACTCGCCGCTGGCCTGAAATCCAGCCATCGGTCGAGCCGCTGACGTCGACGAGCACCATGATGGCCAGGTCTCGCCTGGTGCGCCGATGCGTCAGATAGAGCGCTTGCGCCATCGGCAAACCGGCGCGGAAGTCGGCATGGCTGTCGATGTAGGCGTCGAGGTCGATTTCGTCGCCGTCGAGTTGCTTGCTGCGCCGCGTTCGCTGCGCACGCAGCATCTCGAAGCGCCGGCGGATCGCATCGAGCATCGAGCGGTGCTCGGCCAGTGTGCGGTCTACCCATTGTTGCGGGCCCGCTTGCGGAGGCAACAGGCGGATCGTGGCGCCAGGGTCACGATAGGCGCTGATGCGGTAATCCCATTCGGGGTAGCTGAAGCTGATGCTGGACGGATTCGCGACAGACGACTCGGCGGTTCGCTTGGCGCGCGCATCGGGAGGATCGTCCGACAGCAGGACTTCCTTGGCTCGGCCAGTTGTTGAAACCAGACGAGCCTCAGCCAGATCGGACAGCGAATCGGCAAATTCCTCGGCCGCCGTTTGGTCGTCGCGGTCCGTCGGGCGCTGCATGCCGAAGGGATCTTCGGCATGCTCGTGCGGCTGCGCCGACTGGATCATCCAGACCCCTTGCCGCACGTCATCCTCCTCCTCGTCTTCTTGGTCGCTCGATTGACGTACCTCGGGACGATGCGGCAAACGTGTGCTGCGGGGTTCTGCTGAGGTTTCGTGGCCGGAAACGCCGTCGTGGTTGGCGGCCCAGGTGGTCGGCAATGGGTTCGGCGCACGCAGTTCGCCCGTCCACCAGTCCTTGAACAGCGGATTGGCGCCAAGCAGCCGGGTCATCCCGGTCTCGGGAACGATCGCTGCCGCCAGCCGATGAGCGGCGCGCGCCGACTCTTGCGGCGACGCCGGTAGTGGCTCGTCGCCGTTCGCTATCCCGCAGCCGCGCTGCAGCAGCGATCGGACATACTTCTCGAGAGGTTGCCGCTGCGCGGAGAAGCTGGCCAAGGCCGGCCGGGCCGCCAAGGCTGCCCGTCGCAGCGCATTCAGCGAGCCGATGATTCCCGGCAACTCCCGCGCCAGCGCTTCATCGGCTGCCTGTGCTTCGATCAGGAGATAAACATCGCGGATCAAAGGTGTTGCCTGGGCACTGATGAGGGCGGCGCTGCCGCGACTGGCGCGCATCGCCTGCTGTAGGGCGACGGTACGCAAACGTTCTGTGGCCAGCGCCGCATCGGTGATGCCGGCATCGGCTGGCAACCAGATGGACCACCCGTCCGTTGCCGGTATGGCGTATTGCACGCGGGGATCCTCGCGGCGCCGGAAAACCTGCGCCAGAAATGTCGCCGGCGCGGGCGTCTGTGCGCTGCGAAGTTGATAGCTGGTCCCGAACACGGCCACAATCAACAAGTCGATGCGTTGGGCGACGTCGGTCAAAGCGAGCATCGGTGTCGGCGCAGACCTGGCGCGATGTCGGCGCCAGAGTGCCTGTGCATAGACCGTCGCGTGGCGCGCGAGATCGGTGATAATCTCTTCGGCTTCAGCCACGCAGGCGGTGTCCGGGTCAGACGAAGGTCGCGTCGACCAGGTCGCGCATCGCGCCGACCAGCGACTCGTCGTCCGACAAGGGCGAGATCACGGCGCTGTAGCAAGCCTGCCGCACGGAAATGCCGCTGCTGATCAGCCGGGCGGCGGCAATCAGGAGACGCGTGCTCGGCACTTCTGCCAATCCCCGGTCGCGCAATCCGCGCAGTCGGTGGCCCAAGGAAACCAGCGCACGCGCTGTCGCACGGTCGGCGCCGCCTTCGCGCTCGATGATCGCCGCCTCACGGTCACCTGCCGGGAACTCGAAGTCGAGCGCTACGAATCGTTGTCGTGTACTGGGTTTCAGATCCTTCAGCAGGTGCTGATAACCGGGGTTGTAAGAGACGACCAACTGAAAGCCCGCGGCCGCCTCGATCGTCTCGCCTGTCTTGTCGATGGGCAGCATGCGCCGGTAGTCGGTCAAGGGATGCAGCACAACCACCGTGTCCTGGCGCGCCTCGACGACCTCATCCAGATAACAGATGGCACCCTCGCGGACCGCACGCGTCAGCGGGCCATCCTGCCAGATCGTACCGTCGTGGCGAATCAGGAAGCGCCCGA
Organism: Accumulibacter sp.; assembly: GCA_003538495.1. The sequence goes on along the minus strand of DPSD01000398.1, from coordinate 7,289 downwards.
TGAGGTCGCTCGCGGTCAGGTCGTCGTGGCACGAAATGGTTACCAGAGGGCATTGCAGGCGCCATGCCATGTGTTCGAGGAAACGGGTCTTGCCGCAACCGGTCGGCCCTTTGAGCATGACCGCCAGACGGCGCGCATGACATTGCTCGAACAGTGCCACTTCATCGCCCGACGGCAGGTAATAGGGCTCCGCGCGCGTCACCGATGGCTGGCCGTACTGGTCGATGGCGCGCAAATCGCCTCGCATTGCGGACGTAATCACGAGATGGGTGCTGGGCGCACGGTATCCGGCCGCAGCGTCGGCTGCTTCTCGTTACCCACATCGAAGCGAGGCGCATAACGGAAGAAGTCGAAGATGAACAAGCCCACGCCGACCGAGAAGAGCGACGCAGTTGCCAGCAACATCAGGAAATGCACCTGGATCTTCAGTTGTACGTCGAGATACCCCATGCCGAGGATGCGCTCCAGATAGACCTGCGCGATGCCGGCGGTGGCGAAGGAGAGGGTCATTCCGAACATGCCGCCCAGTTGCATCCAGAACGCCCAGTAACCGATGCTGCTGCCACGTTCCGAGCGTCCTGGTGTCATGGTCGGCAAGGCGAAGGTGATCATCGCCAGGACGATCATTGCATAGGCGCCGTAGAACGCTGCGTGCCCATGCATCGCCGTGATCAGCGTGCCGTGCGTCCACTTGTTGACGTCCGGAAAGGTGTGTGCCAGTCCGAGCAAGCCGGCACCGAACAAGGTGAACACGGTGCTGCCGATCGTCCAGTGGAGCGCCAGGGTATTCGGGTGCGCCAGGCCGGAGCGACGCATCGCCGAGTAGGCGTAGATCGCCATGCCGATCAGCGCCAGAGGTTCGAGCGCGCTGAAAATGCCGCCGATCGGCAGCCAATAGGCCGGCACACCCACCCAGTAATAATGGTGAGCGGTCCCGAGGATGCCGGCAATGAGAACCAGTCCGACGATCACATACAGCCATTTCTCCATCACTTCACGGTCGGCGCCGGAGAGCCGAATCAGCAGATAGGCGAGAAACCCGCCCTGAATCATTTCCCATACGCCTTCGACCCACAGGTGGATCGTCCACCAGCGGTAGAAGATGGAGACGGTGTAGTTTTCGTATTCGAGCAAGGCCGGCAGGTACAGCAGCGCGGCCAGGCCTAGGCCGAGGACCAGCACGCCTTCGGTAGTCGTGAATCGCCGCGACTTCCAGATCGTCATGCCCACGTTGTACAGGAAGAGCAGCATGCAGATGACGATCACGATCTTGTGCGGCAAGGGCTGCTCAAGCAGCTTGTTGCCGGTGCCATAGCGGAACAGGTAGCCGACAACGGCGCTTACGCCCATCAGCGTCCACAGGATGAGCTGGATATAGGCAATCTTGACGCTATGCAACTCGGTGCGAGACTCGTCCGGTACCATCCAGTACGTTGCGCCCATGAAGCCCGTCAGCACCCAGACGATCAGCAGATTGGTATGGACGACCTTCGTCACGTCGAACGGAAGGATGTACAGCAGTGGGTCGGGGCCGAGGTATTTCGCCGCCGAGAGCAGCCCGAAGACCAGTTGCAGGCCAAACAGCACCATCGCGACGGCAAAATACCCATAGGCAACCGACTGAGATCTGTAACGCATTGCGCTATCCTTTCGAGAATTCGTGTGGTCGGGGCGACGTCTTTTCGGACAGGCAGGAATCAGTCTTCAACTACTTGAAGCTTGCCAGATACGCCGACAAGTGGGCTACCTGGTCGGGTGTCAGATCCTTGCCGAAGGTGGCCGGCATGAACGACACGCCATTCGCCGAGTACATCGCACCGGGAACCAGGTGCGCGCTGGGGCTCGTGATCGACTCGCTGAGGTAGCCCTCAACATCCTTGGCCTTGCCCTT
>DPSD01000398.1:0-5131 GCA_003538495.1 Accumulibacter sp. | reverse complement strand
TCCTTGGCCTTGCCCTTGTACTCCGGCGAGCTGACGATCTGCTGGGCTCGCGTCGCGACGCCGGCGAGCGAAGGACCCGCCATGTTTGCCCCTGGTACGAGGGAATGGCAGGCAGTGCACGCTGGCGAAACGGTCCGGAAGACGATCTCTCCCAAGGCCACAGGGTCCTTGTCTGAGGGCAGCGATTCCGGGCCGGGAGGCGGCGCCGATCTGCTGACAGCAGCCGCCTGGTCGGCGGAACGTGTGCCCGTAATGGCCACGCCGGCGCCAGTTACCAGGATCGGGCGCGGCGGCCAACCCTGGTTGTCGACCTTGCTCACCCAGTCGAGGAAGGCAACCAGGTCGGCAATCTCGGCGTCGGTCATGTCTTGTTTCGGCATCAGCCGGCGGTGGCGCTGTTCGTCGTAGAACTTGGATGGGTCGCGCAGGTAGGCCTGCAGGTAGGGGGCGCCTCGTTGCTGCGCGATCTTGGTCAGGTCCGGCGCGTAGTAGGCGCCCTCGCCAAACAGGGTGTGGCAGTTGATACAGTTGTTCTTGTGCCAGACGTTCTTGCCGTGTGTGACGGCGGGCGTGATATTCTGCGCATTCGTCAGGGCGGGAAACTGCCGGTGGCTGTCGATGGTCAGCACCAGGAAAGCTACCGCCGCGACCACAGTCGAGCCGATCGCAAATAGTCTTGCTTGCCGTTTGTTCAATGGTCGTCCTTCTCGCGTTGGATTGCGTCAGACGCTGATGCCGGTCCAATACTTGATGCTGATGTAGCTCGCATAAACGATGCTGACGGCCAGCAACACCAGCACGACGTAGCTGAACGTTTTGAGTGCTGCATGCACGATCGTCCCCTGGAAGTGAACGGGATTTGCCTGCGTTGGCGAAGGGACTGCCCCGCCAGAAACAGAAACGCATGTTGGCCAACCCGCGCCGCGCCGTCTGTTCGGCAGCGCACAGACGGGCCTGGGCGTGCAATGGAGTCGAGCCTGGGCGAGATGACTCGCGCGCCGGGCGCTGAGGCCGCATGGCCACCATGCGCGTGCTGCTGGACACGCATCTCCGGCTGTCGGGCAGTGCCTAACCAGCGAGCGAGCCGGGAAAGATCATCGCCTTTGATGCCGACTCGTGCCAAGGTCGCAGCGTCTGTCCCGCTTGTAACACCCGGGGTATCTGGGAAAGAGGCGAGTGCGCGTGCGGTTGTTGTCCGAGTGGTAACGACTCGCTAACGACGCGAGATTCCTGTTTAATGTTCCTTTCTTCCTTGAGGTGCCCGGCATGAATTTTCCCCGTAGGCCATGGCTGTTCTTGTGCCCGCTGCTTGCCGCCGTCGCTGTACTGGTCGCTTCGGCAGCCTCGCTCGATTCGTCGGCACCGCCCGCCACCTGTGCCGCCCCAGGTGGCTGGTGGCAGATGTCCGGAACGATCCCTCAGAGCGTTTCCGGCACAGAGGTGCTGGCGCGGGCCGCAGCGGCCGAAATTGTTCTGCTTGGCGAGCAGCACGACGACGAGGATCACCATCGCTGGCAGGCGCAGGTGCTGGCTGGGCTGCATGCGCTGCGCCCGGATATGGTGATCGGCTTCGAGATGTTTCCGCGCCAGGCACAGCCGGCGCTGGAGCACTGGGTGGCAGGCCAGTTGACCGTGCCGGCTTTCCTGGCGCAGACGGCGTGGACAGAGCGCTGGAGTCTTCCGATCGAGTTCTATCTGCCCCTCTTCGAATTCGCGCGCATCAACCGCATCCCGATGATCGCGCTCAATGTCGATGCCAAACTGACCCGGGCCATCGGTGACAAGGGCTGGGATGCCATCCCGGAACGTGAGCGTGAGGGCGTCGGCCGCGCGGCGCCGGCTAGTGAGGCCTACCGCGATTTCCTGTTCGGCGTCTATGGCGAGCATGCTCACGGTGGGGACGCGCGCAGCAGCCGTGCTTTCCAGTACTTCGTCGAGGCACAGCAGAACTGGGACCGCGCCATGGCCGAGGCGCTGCTGGCGCGACGGATCTCCGGGCCGCAGGGGCAGCCGCCGCCGCTGATCGTCGGCATCATGGGCAGCGGGCATCTGCGCTATGGTCTCGGCGTGCCGCACCAGTTGCGCGATCTCGGCGTCGGTCGCGTTGTCACGCTCCTGCCGCTGTCGGCCAACGAGGATTGTCGCGAGATTCGCCCGAACCTTGCCAATGCGGTCTTCACCTTACCGAAAAAGCCCGCGCCGCCGGTACCGCCGCCGCGCCTTGGCGTTCAGCTCGAAGACGCCGACACCGGGCAGGGCGGCGTGCGCGTACTTGCCGTCACCGCGGGCAGTCTTGCCGACAGAAGCGGGCTCGTCGCTGGCGACAGCCTGCTCGAAGTCGCCGGTCGGCCCGCCAGCAAAGCCGCTGCGGTGACCGCAGTGGTGCGCGCAGCGCCGCCGGGCACCTGGCTACCCCTGCGCATCAGGCGTGGCGAGGCGATGCTAGATGTCGTCATCCGCTTCCCGCCGCCACCATGAAGAACATCTGGCTTGCCGCCGCTCCCCTGCTCCTGGCCGCAGGCGTGGGAGCCGCACCGGCGCTGGACCTCACCGTGACGCTCGATCCCGACCAGCGGCGCCTCGAGGTGATTGCCAAACTGCCGGTTTCCGGGCGGAGCTTCGAATTCGAACTGCACGAATCCCTGACTGTGAGCGAGGCCGTGGTGGCCGGCCGTCGCATTCGGCCGGCAGACGCTGCCACCCCCCGTGACGGCACCCGCCTGTGGCGCCTCGCCCTGCCGGCAGGCGCCAAGCAACTGCGGATCACCTACGCCGGTACGCTGCCGGCGACCGAAGTGCACCGTGACTATCGCCAGGTGTTGAGCGGATTGCCGCCGATGGCGGCGGCGGAGGGATCGTTTCTTCCCGCTGGCAGCGGCTGGTATCCGCAGCCGCAGGCCGCGCTGTTTGCTTATCGGGTTCGCCTATCGGTGCCTGGCGAGCAGCGCGCGCTGGTTGCCGGCCGCCTGTTCGAGGAGCGCCTGCCGGTTCGCGCCGGCGAGCGCTACCAGGCCGAATTTGAGTTCTCCCAGGCAACCGGCGGCATCGATTTGATGGCCGGGCCATGGCGTATTCGCGAGCGCCTGGTGGCTCGCGGACGCGCACCGGCGCTGCGTTTGCGCACCTATTTTCCGGCCGATCTCGACTCCGAGCCGGGGCTGGCTGCGGGCTACCTCACCGATAGCGAGCGCTACATCGCGCGCTACAGTAGCCTCATCGGCGCCTATCCCTATGACGCGTTCTCGATCGTCGCCAGCCCGCTGCCGACGGGCTTCGGCATGCCGACGCTGACCTATCTCGGGGTCGACGTCCTGCGCCTGCCATTCATCCGCGCCAGTTCCCTCGGGCATGAAATCCTGCACAATTGGTGGGGTAACGGGGTTTATGTCGATGCGCAGAGCGGCAACTGGAGCGAGGGGCTGACCACCTTCCTGGCGGATTACGCCTACAGCGAGGAGCGTTCGGCGGCGGCCGCGCGCGACATGCGTCTGGGCTGGCTGCGCGACGCCGCGGCGCTGCCGGCGACCGGCCAGCCAGCGCTAGGCGACTTTCGTTCGCGTCAGCATGGCGCCGAGGCGGCCATCGGCTACGGCAAGGCGGCAATGCTTTTCCTGATGCTGCGCGACCGCATCGGCGAGGCGGCCTTCCGGCAGGGGCTACGCGATTTCTGGCAGGCGCAGCGCTTCCAACAGGCCAGTTGGGACGATCTCTGCCGCGCCTTCGAGCGTTCCTCGGGCGCCGAACTGCGCGCTTTCTTCGCGCAATGGCTGAGTTCGCGGCAGTTGCCCGAGGTAGCGGTGGTTAGTGCCGTGGTCAGCGGACACGCCGCCGGCTATCGCCTGCACCTGACGCTGCGTCAGGAACAGCCGCCGCTCTAACTGCGCTTGCCAGTTGAAATCGCCACCGGCGAGCGACGCGTCGTGCGCTGGGTCGCGTTTGACAAGGTGCGCGCGGTCGCCGAGATCGATCTCGACTTTCGTCCGGAGCAGCTTCGCCTTGACCCCGAAGCGCGTCTCTGGCGCCGCCTCGAGGTCAGTGAACGACCGCCCATCCTGCGCCGCTGGATCGGCGCGCTGAAGCCGCGCTCGATCGTTCTCGGTGGCGATGTCGCGTTTCGCGACGCGGCCAGGGTCGTCGTCGGTCAGTTTTTCGAGCGACCGGCGACGCCGCTTGGCTTGTCGGAGATGAAAGCGGCACTCGCTGCCGACGAGTCGGTGATGCTCATCGGCACACCGTCCGAGGTCGATGCCGCGCTGCTGGCCAGCGGCCTGCCAAAGCCGTCGGATGCCTTGGAAAAAAACGGTGAGCGGGGCTCGGCGCGGGTGTGGACGGTCGAGCGCGTGCCGCTGCTCGCGGTGGTCGCCACCGATGCCGCCGCGCTGCGTGCGCTGGCACGGCCGCTGCCGCACTACGGCGGGCAAAGCTGGCTGGTGTTCGATGGCGGGCGAGTCATTGCGCGCGGGCTGTGGCCGACACAGGCCCCGGTCATCAAGGTGCGAAGCGACAGACACGATCAAGGCCGCTCCAACATTCCCGAGTCGTTGTCACCCAGATCTGCCGTACCGACTTCGCACCCGTCACGCGCAGCATCCGGGTGACAGTCCAGACACGATGTTTTCACTCAGCGCCCCGAAAGCAAGGAGGCTTGATCAACCGGCTTGCGGGCGGATCGTTCATGGCTGCGGGTATTGCCCTGAGCACGGTGAACAATCGCTGAGCCCGTGTCGGTGCGCGTGAGACAGCTGAGCAGCAGAAGTACTGGCGTGGCGCTTCCCGGAGTTGACGGTGATTGTGGGTACTCGATGCTCGATCGCAGGACCTGCCCCCCGCAGCCTGAGCGACCGGCAACTCCGTGCGCATTGCGATCGTGGCGAAGATGCATTCCGCTCACAGCGGTGTGATGGTAAAGCCAAGGTTCAACAGTGTTCAACGAGGCAAACCATGGCCGGTGACGATTGGGCGGCGCATCTCGACCGCCTCGGCATCTGCGATGAGCGCCACCGCCACATCGCCACCGAGGCCGCCTTGTTGGGCGGCCACGTGGCCAAAGGCATCCATCCGATGCTGGCCATCGCCAGTCTGAAGAAAACCTGCCGAATGCTCGGTGTCTCCTTCTGGGCCTATCTCACTG
>DPSD01000186.1:4867-5067 GCA_003538495.1 Accumulibacter sp. | reverse complement strand
TACCTTCGTCGTGCGCTTTTTCTTCGTCCCGCCGAGGTCGAGCTGCCTGCCATCGCTGCTGCTCAGAATGCCCTTGGCCCCGCTACTGTAGCCACTGTCGGAGGAGGCGGAGGATCCACCCTGGAGCTTGCTCATCAACGAGTCCTTGACCGAAGCCGCCTTGTTGCCGCCGAGATAATTGTTCTTGATGCAGAACTCCA
>DPSD01000186.1:2619-4589 GCA_003538495.1 Accumulibacter sp. | reverse complement strand
TTGTTCTTGATGCAGAACTCCAGCAAGCCCGCGACGTTGCTGGCGCTGCCCGAGGTGATGGATGGCCCGGACAGTGCCCCACCCAGGCCACCGAGATTCCCGAGTCCACCGGACGATGCGCTGCTTTCCTCCTTCTTGAGCAGATCTCCAAGCTGCGCGTGCGCGGCAGAGATGGACAACAAAGCGGCGATCGACATCCCTGCGATCGTGATCCGACAGCTGCGTACGTTCATGTTCGAACCCCATTGATTGGTTGTGGAAGAGTTCACCGCTTTATGGTAGTGCATTGCTGGCGTACTGCCAATCGTTCGTGGGCCCTTACCATCCTCAAAGCCGGCACCATCTTCCTCCTGCGGCGCGGGCAACTTAGGTATCAGCAGATTTAGCAGGATAGAGAGCTTCTCCCACTCCGCATTGCTGTAGGCAATCACCGATGACAGAAAACTGTAGGTGCGGCAGAACATTTTGGCCTTGCTCTTGAAGTCCACTTGTCCTTCTTCGTCAAGCGTGCCGGTGTATACCGCCACGCACGCATCGAGGATCGGATCGAGCTTGTCGCGATCCTCGCCGCCGAGGAACAGTTCCACCACTCGTTGCATTTGTTCCGGGGAATACACCTGTGTCGCATCCAGCACCGCCTTGAGGTCGTGCAGCTTGTTGGGATCCGTTTCCTCCGCGAGCAGTGTGGTGCGGAAGTAGTCCTGAAACGCAACAGTGATCGCCTCGCTGTTGTTCTGGAAATCGAGCACGAAGCAGTCGTACTTCTGCGGGTGCCCGCGGTTCAGCCGCGACAGGGTCTGCACCGCCTTGATCCCGGCCAGCAGCTTGTCCACGTACATCGTGTGCAGCAGCGGCTCGTCATAGCCGGTCTGGAACTTGTCGGCGCAGATCAGGAAGCGGTAGGGGTCGGACTGGATCTTCCGTGCGATGTCGCCGCTCGCGAAGCCGTTGAGCGACGCCTCGCTCACCTTCGCTCCGCCGTACTCGTGCTCGCCCGAGAAGGCGACGATCGCCTGGTACGGGCTCTTGCGCTCCCGCAGATACGCCTGGAAGGCGTGGAAGTACTGGATCGCCCGCTCGATGCCGCTGGTGATCACCATCGCCCGCGCCTGCCCGCCAATCTTCTCGGCCGCCAGCACCTGCGCGTGGAAGTGGTCCACCATGATCTCGGTCTTGAGGCGGATCGCGTGCTCGTGGCTCTCGACGTAGCGGCGCAGCTTCCGGTTCGCCTTGCGGGTATCGAACTCCGGGTCGTCTTCGCTCATCTTGATCAGCCTGTAGTAGCTGTCTACCGGCGTGTAGGCCTTGAGCACATCAAGGATGAAACCTTCCTCGACCGCCTGCTTCATCGTGTAGCTGTGAAACGGCCGATGTCTGACGCGCCCTTCCGCGTCGGGCGGCAGCGGCTCGCCGAACATCTCCAGCGTCTTGTTCTTGGGGGTCGCGGTGAAGGCGAAGTAACTGGCATTGGCCAGCATCTTGTGCGCCGCCATGCGCTTTTCGAGCGCCGCGTTCACCGTGTCCTCGGGGTCGGGTCCCGCGTCGTCGTCTTCCCCCAGCGCACCGAGCGCCTGGCTCATCGCCGCCGAGGTTTTGCCGCCCTGGCTCGAATGCGCTTCGTCGATGATGATGGCGAAGGTCCTGCCGCTCTCGGTGGCGATCTCGTCGAGGATGAAGGGAAATTTCTGCACCGTCGAGACGATGATCTTCTTGCCGTCCTGAATGAACTTGCGCAGGTCGCCCGAACGCTGGGCATGCCCCACCGTCGCGCCCACCTGCATGAACTGCTTGATCGTGGTCTGGATCTGGTCGTCGAGCAGGCGCCGGTCGGTGACCACGATCACCGAGTCGAAGACCTCCCTGTTCGCCTGATCCGTCTGATCACCGTCGCGCTGCAGGCCGATGAGCTGGTGCGCCAGCCAGGCGATCGAATTCGACTTGCCGCTGCCGGCCGAGTGCTGGATCAGGTA
>DPSD01000186.1:0-2269 GCA_003538495.1 Accumulibacter sp. | reverse complement strand
TGCGCGTAGTTCTCGAGGATGTTGGTCAGACCCGCCGGGGTGAGCACCTCCTTCCAGAGGTAGTCGGTCTTCAGGCCGTGCGGGTTGGGCGGGTTGCCGGCGCCGTCGTGGGTGCCCTTGTTGAACGGCAGGAACCAAGAACCCCTGCCGCGCAACTCGGTGCACATCTGCACCTCGCTCTCGTCGACCGCGAAGTGCACCACGCAGCGGCCGAACTCGAACAGCCGTTCGCGCGGGTTGCGATCGCGCCGATACTGCTCGACGGCATCCTCGACCGTCTGTTTGGTGAGGCTGTTCTTCAGCTCGAAAGTGGCGATCGGCAGGCCGTTGATGAACAGGCACAGGTCGAGCGCGCGGCGCGTCTCGTCGCTGCTGTAGGCGAGCTGGCGCGTGATCGAGAAGCGGTTCTGCGCGTGCCGCGCCGCGGCGCGGGCGTTGCCTTTCGATGCCGTGCCGTAGAACAGGTCGAAGTGCAGCGGCCCGTGCGCCACGCCCTTGCGCAGCACGTCGATGACGCCGCGTTTGCCGATCTCGGCAGAAAGGCGGGCGAGGAACTTGAGGCGGTTGATGTCGCTGGCGTCGTTCGCGTCGGCCAGCGCCAGCTTCCTGAAGGCGTCGGGCTGGGTGGCGTGCAGGAAGGCGAAGAGCTGCGGCACGTCGAGCGCGTGCGCGCGGTCGTAGTCCTGCGCGCTGCCGGCGATGTAGCCGGTGCCGCCGTAGGGCGCGCGCACTTCCGCGGCGGTGTTCGGTGCGATGGCAAGGCCATCCACGCCGGTCATGTGGCGCATGATCAGGCTCTCCAGGCCCTTCTCGCTGGTGTCGGTTGGCATGGCGTTACAGTTTGGCCTTCAGGATGCGATCAACACGAACGAAGCTGGGCAAGTGCTTCTTCAGTACAGCAGGGTCAAGCTTCGCCAGCAACTCGAAGGAGCGCTTGCCCTTGCGGTAAGCGTTTGCGCAATTGCGGGACGCGTGGACCAGCTTGTCGTGTACCTCGTGCCGATTCCGGTTCTCCAGGTTGGTCAATGGAGGCAGTGCATTCTCTTGCAGACTGTGGCCGTAATGCTCCTGTAGCGCCCGCCGGTCCGTGACGATCCAGGTCTCCATGCAGGTCGTCATGAAGAGGACTTGCTCGTCGCTCGCGCCGACAGGCTTGTCCCATTGGTCGCGGCGATTCAGATGCTCCCAGGTTCGTTCGAGATCCTCCACGGGCTCCTCGCTATCCACGAGCATGGCGATGTAGTCGCCCACCTTTCGAAGGGCGTAGGCGGTCTTGAAATCATCGAAGACCGATCCGCGCCCACCGCAAGCGCTGAGTCGAGGCATTCGTCCCGAGAATCCCGCTTTCTCGAACAACTTCCGGAACCCCTCGCGGCAGCGAATCTGGTCCTCCTTCGATTCGCCGCCTTCCACGTACAGATGCGCACTCACCAGCGATTTCCCCCGATCTCGCCTTTGGTCCAGAGCTGGCCGAGCCGATACCTTTTCAGCCACTCGGCAAGGTCGACCGTGTTCAATCGTTCCATGATCGTCTGTCCCTGCGTCCTGGTACAGACGACCACCGCATCGGGCGTTTCTGTCATCGTATCGACCAGGATATCCGAGTGGGTCGTGACGATGATCTGGGTTCGCTGCGAGGCCGCTCGCAACAGATCCCCCAACTTCGGCAGGATGTCGGGATGCAGTCCCAGTTCCGGCTCCTCGATGCAGATCAAGGGGGGCGGTTCGGGATCGCAAAGAATTGCCAGAAGGCAAAGATACCGCAACGTGCCATCGGAAAGGCGCGTGGCGGGAATAACGAAATCTCCCTCCGTGAAGAACACCTGCACCGTGCCCCCCTCCACCAGGACATCGAAGTCGTGGATACCATCATAGAGGTCATTCAAGCCGCTGAGGATCGCCTTCTTGGCCGCCGGAAAGCGCGTTTTCAGCCGGTTCAGGAAGAGGCCGAGGTTCGAGAAATCTTCTTCGAGCACGTCGTTGCGATTGTCGGATCTTTGCGGTTCGCGGAATACTGCATTCCGCCCAAACGCCCATTCCCGGTAGATGCGCACGCGCTCGTAGTTTTGGGCCAGCCAGGCCAGTTCCGGATAGGCTTCGGGGTCGCGCCGTTGTGCCAGGATCGAGCGATCCGCTTCGATCGACGCCCTGGTCAGACCACGTTTGCCATGGCCACTTGTATTGACGACCGGCTGGCCGTGCTGGATATGAGTGACGCCCCGCAGGGCCCTCCCGGTCCCGCCCAGCGGGGGGGGGGGGGGGGTGTGTG
>DPSD01000026.1:2235-2700 GCA_003538495.1 Accumulibacter sp. | reverse complement strand
CCTCGGCTGAAAGCGCCGGCGTTGCCGCCGCTGCCGGTGCTGCGGCGGGGGCTGGTGCAGCAGCCTTTTCGGCCTTCGCTGCAAATGCCACGTTCATAGCGAACGGCAGCGCAGCCAGCATCAATACGTTACGAATTACCTTCTGCATGCTTGTTTCCTCTCCTCTTGAAGTTTCTCGACTGTCGCCCGGGTAACATCCGTGTCAGACTCGCGGCAGGATGACATGTCTGCAGGGCTCCGTTCCTTGACCTCCATCAAATATCCTTGCTCGCAGAATACATAAGGTGGCGTTCGAGTTGAAATAACCTGCGAGAGGCGATTATGCTTGCACCTCAGCAAGAATCGGAAGAAAAATGAGTCAACAGCCCCCTGCGCCGTCAACCGGAACCGTGTACCTCGTCGGCAGCGGCCCTGGCGACCTTGATCTGCTGACCCTGCGCGCCGCGCGGCTGATCGGCGAAGCGG
>DPSD01000026.1:0-1953 GCA_003538495.1 Accumulibacter sp. | reverse complement strand
CGCGGCTGATCGGCGAAGCGGAGGCCATCGTCTACGACCATCTGATTGCGGAAGGAGTGCTGGCACTGGCGCGTCCCGACGCCGAAAAGATCTACGTCGGCAAGAAGAGTTCAAATCACACCGTACCGCAAGGTGAACTCAATCGGCTGCTGGTGACCCTGGCGCGCGCCGGCAGAACCGTAGTTCGCCTCAAGGGGGGTGACCCTTTCATCTTTGGGCGCGGCGGCGAAGAGATCGAGACGCTGGTCGAGTCGGGGATCCCCTTCGAGGTCGTACCGGGAGTGACCGCGGCTGCCGGCTGCGCGGCCTACGCCGGCATCCCGCTGACCCATCGGGATCACGCGCAAGCCGTGGCTTTCGCTACCGGCCACCTCAAGGACGGAACGATCAATCTCGACTGGCCGGCACTGGCGCGTCCGCGGCTGACCGTCGTCTTCTACATGGGAGTCGGTAGCCTCGCCGAAATCTGCCGCCAGATGATCGCGCACGGCTTGCCAGCAGACCACCCGGCCGCGATCATCGAGAACGGTACCACCCGGCGACAGCGGGTGGTGACCGCCGACCTGGCGACGCTGCCGGAGAAAGTGGAAGCGGCGGGCATCGCTTCGCCGGCCTTGATCATCGTCGGCACGGTCGTCCGTCTGCAAGAGAAGCTGGCCTGGTTCCGGTCCTGACACGCCGGCAAGCACAACCGACCACCGCTCACACGACCAGCGCCAGGCTCAGCAGGATTCCGAAGATGAACTGCAGCCGGGCAGTACGGGCCAGCAGTTCGTTGAAAACAGGCCCCGCCAGCGCTCCGCGGAAGCGCTTGAGCAACAACAGCGCCGGTGGCAGCGCCAGCAACGGCAACGCCATCGACCAGCCGCGCCCGGCGAGCGCGGCCAGCCAGGGCAGCAGCGCAAAGGGAAGCAGCATTTCCGCTCCATAAATCCACGCTGTGGCGCGCCGACCAAGGACCACGGCCAAGGTCCGCTTGCCGACGCGGGAATCCGTTTCGCGGTCGCGCGCATTGTTGACGGTGATCACCGCTGCAGCGAACAAGCCCAGCATCGCGCCGGCCAGCAGCGCGGTCGGGCTGATCGAAAGGTTCTGCAGGTAGTAGCTGCCGCCCACCGCCGCCAGACCGAAGAACAGCAGGACAAACAGTTCGCCGAGCGGCGTATAGGCGATCGGGCGCGAACCGCCGGTGTACGCCCATCCGGCCAGCAGTGACGCCAGGCCGATGGCCACGATTGGCCAGCCGCCCTGGTACGCCAGGTAGATCCCGAAATTGAAGGCGAGCGCAAAGGCAACCCAAGCCCCGCGCCGTACGGCAGCGGCTGGCAGCCAGCCCATGGCGGTGGCGCGCGGCGGTCCCAGACGTTCCGGCGGGTCCGCGCCACGCTCGAAATCGGCGACGTCATTGTGCAGGTTGGTTCCGATCTGGATCAGCAACGCCGCCAGCAAGGCGACCAGCGCCACGGGCCAGTGCAGGCTTCCCGCCTGAGCCCATGCCAGGGCATGACCAAGGACCACCGGAACAACGGCCACCGTCAGCGTCTTCGGTCGAATGGCCAGCCACCAGGCGCCGAAGGCCGATGGCTGCGCAGCGCAATCGTTCACCGCGAAGTAGCCTCCCGCGCGCCGGTCACCCGGTCAGCTGCTCCGGGTGGCCCGAACGCGGCGTGTTATGATGCGCGCCCCTGCAGGCAAGGGCTGTTGTGGGTGGTGCCGAGAGGGGGAATCGAACCCCCACGATGTCACCATCGGCGGATTTTGAGTCCGCTGCGTCTACCGATTCCGCCATCTCGGCTTTGGCTCGCAACTCGCGAGCCGGAAGAGGCCCTGATTATCGCTGATTCTCCGGCAAGGAACAAGCAGACTCGACAACATTCGTTCCGCGCTGGCGCTCGCTCGACAACCCTCTGCAGACCCCACGCATGCTGACGCTCGACGATTTCGACTTCGATC
>DPSD01000142.1:1764-5939 GCA_003538495.1 Accumulibacter sp. | reverse complement strand
CCAGCCCGTCCCGCTCCTCACCGCCGCCGCCGAGTCGCACGTCGATCGCTCGATCCATGGTCCGTAGGACTTCATCCAGACCAACATCGTCGGCACTTTTCACCTGCTTGAAGCCGTGCGCGCCTACTGGGGAACGCTCGCAGCCGAGGCCCGGCGGGATTTCCGATTTCTGCACGTTTCGACCGATGAAGTCTATGGTTCGCTGCGCAGCGACGAGCCGGCGTTCAGCGAAACGCACGCCTATGAGCCGAACAGCCCGTACTCGGCGAGCAAGGCCGCCAGCGACCATCTGGTCCGCGCCTACCATCACACCTACGGGCTGCCGGTACTTACCACCAACTGTTCGAACAACTACGGACCCTACCACTTCCCGGAAAAGCTGATTCCGCTGATGATTGTCAATGCGCTGGCCGGCAGACCCTTGCCGGTCTATGGCGACGGCCAGCAGATCCGCGACTGGCTGTACGTCACCGATCACTGCAGCGCGATCCGCCGGGTACTCGCAGCCGGCCGCCCGGGCCAGACCTACAATGTCGGCGGCTGGAACGAAAAGCCCAACCTGGACATCGTGCACACCGTTTGCGGCCTGCTCGACGAACTTCGCCCGCGCGCCGACGGCAAACGCTACAGCGAGCAAATCACCTACGTCGCCGACCGGCCAGGCCACGATCGCCGCTACGCGATAGATGCCCGCAAGGTCGAGGTAGAACTCGGCTGGAAACCGGCGGAAACCTTCGCCACCGGTATTCGCAAGACCGTGCTCTGGTACCTCGACAATCAGCAGTGGGTCAGCAACGTCCAGTCAGGCGCCTACCGCGACTGGGTCGCCAGGAACTATGGCGAACGCGTGCGGTGAAGATCCTGCTCTTCGGCAAGAGCGGACAGCTCGGCTGGGAATTGCAGCGTAGCCTGGCGCCACTTGGGCAGATCGTCGCCCTTGGTCGTCAAGGCGACGGCAGCCTGTGTGGCGACCTCACCGACCTCGCCGGCCTGGCCACCAGCGTGCGCACGGTCGCTCCCGAGCTGATCGTCAATGCCGCCGCGTACACAGCGGTCGACCACGCCGAGTCACAACCGGAACTGGCGAAGACGATCAACGCCGTGGCGCCCGGCGTGCTGGCCGAAGAGGCGCGCAGGCTTGGTGCCTGGCTGGTTCACTACTCGACCGATTATGTCTTCGACGGCAGCGGCGAGAAGCCGTGGCACGAAGACGACGTGACCGGCCCGCTGGGTGTCTATGGGCACAGCAAGCTCGCCGGCGAACAAGCGCTTGCCGCCGCCTGCGACCGGCATCTGATCTTTCGTACCAGCTGGGTCTACGCGGCGCGTGGCAACAACTTCGCCCGGACGATGCTCCGCCTGGCAAGTGAGCGCGACCAGCTCAGAGTCGTCGCCGACCAGATCGGCGCGCCGACCGGCGCCGAACTCCTCGCCGACGTGACCGCGCACGCGATCCGCGGCGCTCTCCGGCAACCACATCTGGCCGGCCTCTACCACCTGGCGGCAGCTGGCGAGACCAGCTGGCACGGCTACGCCCGGCACGTCATCGACTTCGCCCGGCAGGCCGGCCAGCCGATCCGCGTCGCGCCGGCGGCGATCGAGGCCGTGCCAAGCAGCGCCTACCCCTTGCCAGCGCCCCGGCCATACAACTCGCGCCTTGCTACGCGCAAGCTGCAGGATGCCTTCGGGCTGCGCTTACCCGACTGGCAGGTCGGTGTGGACCGCATGCTCGCCGAGGTCTTCGGGCGATGACCGCGACCGTACCGCTGCTGGCTGCGAAGGACGGTGCGGCGACGAATCGTGGGATGATGGCGCCTTCCTTGCGCAGATCCTGAAGGGAGTCCGGCTTGCTCTGGTGGTTGGCATACATCGCGCTGGGTCTATTCGCCGGTCTCTTCGCCGGCATGCTCGGGGTCGGCGGCGGGCTGGTCATGGTCCCGACCCTGACCATGATGTTCGCCGCGCAGGCCGGATTCCCGTTGGCCGAGGTCCTGCACCTGGCACTCGGTACCTCGATGGCCGCGATCCTGTTTACCTCGCTGTCCAGCCTGCGAGCCCACCATCAGCACGAGGCCGTGCTGTGGAAGGTTGTCGTCCAGATCACCCCCGGAATTCTCGTCGGCACGCTGATTGGTACGCTGTTCGCCGGCAGCGTACCGTCCAGACCGCTGGCCCTGTTCTTCATGGCCTTCGTCTGCCTGGTCGCGGGGCAGATGATCCTCGACCTGAAACCCAAGCCGTCACGCGAGCTGCCCGGCGCGCTCGGCGTCTTCGGCGTAGGCACCGGCATCGGCGCATTGTCGGCGCTGGTCGCCATCGGCGGCGGATCGCTTACCGTTCCCTTCCTGACCTGGTGCAACGTCCGTGTGCAGCATGCGATCGGGACGTCGGCGGCGGTCGGCTTCCCGATCGCCGTCGGCGGTTCGCTGGGTTACATCTTCAACGGCTGGGGGCACCCCGGTCTGCCGCCGTGGAGCATCGGCTACGTGTACCTGCCGGCGCTGGTCTGGCTGATTCCGGCCAGCATGCTGATGGCGCCGCTCGGCGCGCGGCTGGCGCATCGCCTGCCGGTGGCCACCCTGAAACGTCTTTTTGCCGGCATCCTGATCCTGCTCGCAGCGAAGATGGCGTGGGGCCTGTTCGCCTGACGAGCCCCTCAGCGGCCGCGAAACGCCGGCTTGCGCTTGCCAAGAAATGCCGACAGCCCTTCCCGATAGTCGTCGGTTTCGAGAAAGGCGAAAGACGCGCGCAACTCCTGCGCGGCCAGCGGCACTTCGTTCTGCAGACGCCGCACCCACTGCTTGTGCCAGCGCGCGACCAGCGGCGCACCGTCGCAGATCCGGCGAGCACTGGCATAGGCTTCGTCAACCACCTCGCTGTCAGCGACGACGCGGGTGGCGAGACCCTTGGCCAGCGCTTCCGGCGCGCCGAGAATGCGGCCTTCGAGCAGCAGTTCGAGTACCGTTGCCGACCCGACAAGACGCAACAGGCCTGCCAGCTCGCCGGGATACATCGAAAATCCGAGCTGCTTGATCGGCGCACCGAAACGCGAAGACTCGGCGCAGATGCGCAGGTCGCACTGCGCGGCAATCTCCAGCCCGCCGCCGATACACGCCCCCTGCACCAGCGCGATGGTTGGCAGGCGGCAGTCGAACACCGCCTGCAGCGCTTCGCCCACTTGCGCGTGGTACGCCATCGCCCGCTCCAGCGTGTCTCGCCTGCTCAGAAACTCCTCGATGTCGCCGCCAGCGGCGAAAGCCTGATCGCCGTCGCCACGCAGGATCACACAACGCAGCTGCCCGTCTTCCGACAGCTCGTGGATGATCTCGGCAAGGCGCTGCCACATCGCCAGGTCGATGGCGTTGAGCTTGCCTGGATTCGCCAAGGTGACCGTGGCGACGGCATCCGCACGCGTGCACAGCACAGAACCGGTCACCTCAGCAGCTCCTGCGGCAAGTGGCTGCGGGCCAGGGCATCGCGCCCCGAAAGAATATGGTCGTGCATCGCGATCTGGGCACCCAGCGCGTCGCCAGCCTTGATTGCCGCCAGAATGGCGGCGTGCTCCGCGAGCGACTGCTGCAAGCGACCGTCGATGCTCAGCGAGAACAGACGGGTCAGCTTGAGTACCTTGCGCAGATCCTGGATCACCTGCCGGAGCCGGCGATTCCCGGACAACTCCTGAATTTGATAGTGGAACTCCTGATTCGCTTCGAAGAAGCGCTTGATCTCGTTGCTGCCGGCAAAATGTTCGAGTTGCGCGTGGATCGCTTCGAGCCTCGCCAGGTCGGCAGGCTGGGCCCGATTGGTCGCTTCCAGCGCACAGCGCGCTTCGAGCATCGCCATCAGGGGAAAGATGTCATCGAGATCCTGCTCCGAGACCTCGGTGACAAAGCAGCCGCGGCGAGGCCGCAGCGTCACCAGCCCCTCGGCAGCCAGCACCTTCAGCGCTTCGCGCAGCGGCGTGCGGCTGATCCCGTAGTCGACCGTCAGTGCCTGCTCGTCGATCCGCGTTCCCGGCGGCAACTCGTGCGAGAAGATTCGCTGCCGTAGTCTTTCAGCGACTTCCTGATACAAGGCAGTCTGGGCTATTTGACTCGGATCCATCGATCTCGTTGTAGCGACTCGCTCAGGGTCTCGGCGAGACCTTGCGTTAATAATTATGGATACAGTATTAT
>DPSD01000142.1:0-1656 GCA_003538495.1 Accumulibacter sp. | reverse complement strand
CGTCATGTCCAACGCGAACAATGCTGCAAAAAGTGATTCTGCAAATCTTGATGCCTGGAAAAAGGCAGCCGCCAAGTCGGCGCCCGGAGGGAATGTTGACGCACTGAACTGGGTGACACCCGAAGGAATCGTCGTCAAGCCGCTATATACCAAGGCCGATATCGAAGGTCTGGAATACACCGACACGCTGCCCGGCTTGGCCCCTTTCGTGCGCGGCCCGCAGGCAACGATGTATGCCGTGCGTCCGTGGACGATTCGNNATAATTATGGATACAGTATTATTCGTCGGGCAGAGTGTCAAGCCTTACGGTCGCCAGCAAGCCACTGTGGCGCTCTTGGTCGGTATAATTCCTGCGTCGTCCGGGACGACAGCCCTACCCCACCCCACTGATTCCGTGAAAGGTTCCGTCATGTCCAACGCGAACAATCCTGCACCAGCTGATTCAGCAAGCCTTGACGCCTGGAAGAAGGCTGCCGCCAAAGCTTTGCGTGGTGCCGAGCTGGAAACCCTGAACTGGGTAACGCCCGAAGGCATCGTCGTCAAGCCCCTATACACCCGCCAGGATCTCGACGGCCTGCCGTACACCGATACGCTGCCGGGCTTCGCTCCATTCGTCCGCGGCCCACAGGCAACGATGTACACCGGCCGGCCGTGGACCATCCGCCAGTACGCCGGCTTCTCCACCGCCGAAGCGTCGAACGCTTTCTACCGCAAGGCGCTGGCTGCGGGCGGCCAGGGCGTCTCGGTGGCCTTCGACCTGGCGACACACCGAGGCTACGACTCGGATCACCCGCGCGTCACCGGCGATGTCGGCAAGGCCGGCGTGGCAATCGATTCGGTCGAAGACATGAAGATCCTGTTCGACGGCATCCCGCTTGAAAAGGTCTCGGTGTCGATGACCATGAACGGTGCCGTGCTGCCGATCCTTGCCGGGTACATCGTCGCCGCCGAAGAGCAGGGGGTACCACAGGACAAACTCTCGGGGACGATCCAGAACGACATCCTCAAGGAGTTCATGGTCCGCAACACCTACATCTACCCGCCGAAGCCGTCGATGAAGATCATCTCCGACATCATCGGCTACACCGCGCAGCACATGCCGAAGTTCAACTCGATCTCGATTTCGGGTTACCACATGCAGGAAGCCGGCGCGACGCAGGCGCTCGAACTGGCCTTCACCATTGCCGACGGTCGCGACTACGTGCGCACCGCGATTGCGTCCGGTCTCGACGTCGACGCTTTCGCCGGCCGGCTGTCGTTCTTCTTCGCGATCGGCATGAACTTCTATCTCGAAGTGGCCAAGCTGCGCGCGGCGCGCCTGCTGTGGTGGAGAGCGATGCAGGAGTTCGGGCCGAAGAGTCCGAAGTCGAGCATGTTGCGCACGCACTGCCAGACCTCGGGCTGGTCGCTGACCGAGCAGGATCCCTACAACAACGTCGTCCGGACGACCATCGAGGCAATGGCCGCGGTCTTTGGCGGCACCCAGTCGCTGCACACCAATGCCCTCGACGAAGCGATCGCGCTGCCGACCGAATTCTCGTCGCGCATCGCGCGCAACACCCAGCTGGTGATCCAGGAAGAGACGCACATTACCAACGTCATCGACCCGTGGGCTGGCTCGTACATGATGGAGAAGCTGACGCAGGATCTGGTCG
>DPSD01000201.1 GCA_003538495.1 Accumulibacter sp. | reverse complement strand
GGTCATGACTTTCATCATCGGGAGTGTCGTGCAAAGTCTTGACCGTTTGGATCAACTTCGGCGTCAAGAGGCTTGGCCATCGCCTCACACGCGACGCGCCAGAAGCTCCAGTTCGGACGACTCCAGCCACATCCACTGGCCAGGTGCCAGTGCTGGCGGTAACGCAAAACCACCCACCGCAATCCGATGCAAGGCCTCCACACGATTGCCGGTGGCGGCAATCATCCGCTTGATCAAATGATACTTCCCTTCGGTCACAGTCAAACGCAATCGCCGTTCGCCCAGCCCAATGCAGGCAACCGCAGCAACTGCTTTGTCTTCGCCATGTAAATTCACCCCTCTGAGTAGAGCCAGTACTTGCGCATCATCCACCGCATGCCTCGTCGTCACCTCATAGATCTTGGGAATCTCCTTGCGGGGTGATGTGAAGGTATGAATGAACTGACCATCGTCGGTCAGCAGCAGCAGACCGGTGCTGTCCTGGTCAAGGCGACCAACCGCCTGTACGCCACGTGTCGTCAATGGATGTGGAAGCAGCGAATATACGCTGGGATGATGTTGCGGCCGCCGCGAGCATTCATAACCCGCTGGCTTGTTCAATGCCAGGTATGCAAACTTGCGATAATTCCACAGCACGCCGTCGACCGTAAAGCTCAGCCCTGCCGGTTCAAAGTGCACGAACGGATCTTCGCAGATCGCCCCGGCAACGCTGACGCGACCTTCGTCGACCAGCGCGCGGCACTCCGCCCGGCTTCCAAAGCCCTGTGATCTGAGCAAGCGTTCAAGTTCCATGGCAGACAAATTATGCACGTCAGGCTATTGTTGTTGCATGCGTCAACTGCGACAATGGATACCGTTACCATGAATTTCACGGAGCATACCGCATGCTGGTCACGTTTACTTCAAGCACTTCCGGCCAGATCATGATGTTTGCTCAGATCGCACGCCAATTGCTCGAACTTGTCGGGAAGGACTGCAGCGCCCGCGGCGTCATCACCACCGAGCAATTGCCCGAGGCGATCCAGCGTCTGCGTGCCGCCACTGCCGACCACAAGAGCCATGCCAGTGCCGAGGCGGTCGACAATGACGGCGGCGAAGAGCATGACGCCACGCCGATCGGCCTTGGCCAGCGCGCCTATCCCTTGCTCGAACTGCTCGAGTGGACCCGCAAAGAGGATGGCTTCGTCCTTTGGGAGGCTGCCAAGGACTTCTGAACCCGCCAGGCAAGGATGGCCTGCGCGATTGCCATTGGCAGCGATTCCTGTTTGTACAATCCTTGATTCCCTAGCCCACATCGTTGCTTTCGGTTCAGACCTTACGGTATACCTCAGCCCCAGCCTTGACGAACTCGATGGCCTTGCTTGCCATCCCCTGCGCCAGTGCCTCGGCCTCGCTCACCCCCTGTGCGACAGCGAACTCCCGCACTTCCTGGGTGATCTTCATTGAGCAGAAATGCGGACCGCACATCGAGCAGAAATGCGCCACTTTCGCCGAATCCTTGGGCAGTGTTTCGTCGTGAAACTCGCGCGCCTTGTCCGGGTCGAGGCCCAGGTTGAATTGATCCTCCCAACGGAATTCGAAACGTGCTTTCGACAAGGCGTTGTCACGGATCTGCGCGCCTGGATGCCCCTTGGCCAGGTCGGCGGCATGTGCGGCCAGCTTGTAGGTGATGATTCCGGTCTTGACGTCGTCCTTGTCGGGTAGGCCAAGGTGTTCCTTGGGCGTCACGTAGCAAAGCATGGCCGTTCCGAACCAACCGATCATCGCCGCACCGATACCACTGGTGATATGGTCGTAACCGGGTGCAATGTCGGTCGTCAGCGGTCCCAGGGTGTAGAACGGGGCTTCCTTGCAGTAGGCAAGCTGCAGATCCATGTTCTCCTTGATCATGTGCATCGGCACATGGCCCGGACCTTCGATCATCACCTGCACATCGTGCTTCCAGGCGATATCGGTGAGTTCACCGAGAGTCCTCAACTCACCGAGTTGCGCCTCGTCGTTCGCATCGTAAATCGACCCCGGACGCAGTCCATCACCGAGGCTGAAAGCCACGTCATAGGCCTTCATGATTTCGCAGATTTCCTCGAAGTGGGTGTAGAGAAAGCTTTCCCGATGATGGGCAAGGCACCACTTGGCCATGATGGAACCACCACGCGAGACGATTCCAGTAAGACGACCGGCGGTCAGAGGCACGTAACGCAAGAGCACGCCCGCATGAATCGTGAAGTAGTCGACCCCCTGCTCCGCCTGCTCGATGAGCGTGTCGCGGAAGATCTCCCAGGTCAGTTCTTCGGCCTTGCCATTGACTTTTTCGAGAGCCTGGTAGATCGGCACCGTCCCGATCGGTACCGGGCTGTTGCGAATGATCCACTCGCGCGTTTCATGGATGTTCTTCCCGGTAGACAGATCCATCACCGTGTCGCCACCCCAGCGGATGGACCAAGTCATCTTTTCGACTTCTTCCTGAATGCTCGAACCAAGCGCCGAGTTACCGATGTTGGCGTTGATCTTGGT
>DPSD01000202.1:2700-2866 GCA_003538495.1 Accumulibacter sp. | reverse complement strand
GCGAGTCCATGATGATCGTTCCGGCTGCGGCCCGCAGGCGATCGACGGCCTCGTCTGGCAGCACAAAGGACGTCGGTTGCTGATTCAGATAGGCGAGTTCATCCTTGTCCTTCAGTGCCGGGAATGACACGTCGATGGCGTAGATCTCGGCGTTCGGCACGCGCAG
>DPSD01000202.1:0-2427 GCA_003538495.1 Accumulibacter sp. | reverse complement strand
TCTCGGCGTTCGGCACGCGCAGCGCGGCGGCGACCACGGGATCCTTGTTGGTGGCCATTGCCGCCGACCCGCCAATCAGGCGCAAGGTCTGCCAGCGCGCAGCCATGTCTCGCAGCAGTTCGACCGCTTCGTACGAGTAGCGGTCGATCGGCACGCCGGCCGACTTCAGCAGGATGTTCACGGTGCCGGGCGGGGCTTCGGATTCGTCCCAGTTGGTCGGCGGCGAAGAGAGTGAGTTGACGATGAAGACGATGATCCGGCGCGCGCGGTCGAGCGGCGTTGGTGCGCCAGCCTCGTGCAGGGCCTGCGAGATCTCCAGCGAGTCGAGCACCGAGCGCATGCCGACGTTGTCGGAGACACCGCCGTCCACGAGGTGCAGGTAGGGCCGGTGGACGCCGTCGCCGTAGGCCTGCATATCCTTCAGCGAGCGGATCGCCCGCGCCGCTGGCCGGGGAGGTTCCGTGGCGTTGGCGAACAGTTGCATCCAGGGGGGCAGCCGCGTATCGCAGGTGCCGCCATAGTTGTTGATCGTCACCGGCGAGAGCACCACCGGCACGGCCGACGACGCGGCAGCGGCACGCGACAGTGGCACGGCATTGAGATCCGAACAGATGACATCGAAAGTGCTCTGGTTGAAAACAAAACGCGCGCCGGTCGAGATGTCGGTGGCCGACGCCAGGATCAGCGGGCCACGGCCGCGATCCAGGTCGCCGAAGGTGGCGCCATCGAAGAGGATCTCGTCGTACAACTGGGCGGCCAGTTCGGAACGACCCCAGCCCAGCGACCACAGGGCCCCCCAGTTGCTCGGGCTGAAGGTACGGGCGATGATTTCGCCCTGCACATCGCGCTTCAGGAAGCGTTGCTCGTAGTCGGAGAACAGCTTGTCGCCGTAAAGGCCGTAGGCCAGCGCGGTGAAGCTGCCACCCGAGACGCCGGTGATGATGTCGACGGCATCGAGCAGGCGCACGGTGTTGCCGTCCGGTCCCGTCACCTCGGTACGCCGAAGGAACTCCAGGACGCCGTACGAAAAGGCAGCAGCGCGTGTGCCGCCGCCCGAGAACGCGAGGACGACCAAGTTTTCCTTGTGCATGCCATGCGCCTGGCGCGTATCGAAGCGGTAACCCGTGCGCGGGTCGGCCTTTGTAATCGGCGGGTTGATCGGGCGGCTGGCACAGCCACCGAGCGCGAGCAACAACACAGCAGCCAGCAGGAGTGGGGTACGAAACAGAGTCATCGGTTCGGGCCAGCGGATAGAGAAAGTCCGATTCTACCCCCTTCCTGTTTCGCGACAATCGCCCGCTGAGCTGAACAAACCGATCACCGGTTTGCCGATTGGCCGACCGGCTTGCCTGTGCCAGGATGCGATCCATGTCGAAAACCATGCAAGCCGCTATCCACTCCTTTCTGATTGTCCTCGTCCTGTGGCTTGGTGCGTTGGCGCTCGACCGGGCCGCGGCGCAAACGGGCGGTCGCGGCGCGCCGCCACTGCTGGTGACGGCCGATGTGCTGCAGGCCAAAATCAGCGAGGCCGAAGGCAACCCCGAGCTCGACGCCAAGGGTCGCGCCGGTCTCATTGCCCTCTACCACGACGCCCTGAGCAACCTCAAGAAAATCGACGCCCACACTGCACGCACCGACACTTTCGCGGAAACCATACGAACGGCGCCCCAGGAGACCGATCTCGTCCGCCAGCGGACCGCCGCCTTGAAGAGTGCGGATCCGCCGTCAGCGAGGCCCGACGACGCTAGGATCTCGCGACGGCCCAGGAGCAGCAGCGGGCGATTGCTGCCGCACTGCAGAGTGCACCCGCTGCCGACGGGCCGGAGATGCTGACCGAGGCCAGGCGCTGGAGCGCGGAAACCCGCTATGTCGCGCTGAGCACCCTGATTCAGGCGCTTGATCAGGAGCTGCTCAGCCTGCCGATGAAATGGGATCTCCTCGGCGCGACACGCGACGAGAAGACGGTCAAGATCGATCGCATCGGCCAGCGGGTCGGCACCCTGAAGGCGCTGAACAGCGCCTGGCGGGTGGAGCAGGCAAGGAAGGCAGAACGCGCAGCGGAGCGCATGCTGCAGACCGCGGCCGGTCTGGGCCCGACCCTGGCGGCCTTCGCCGAGCAGAATCTCGTACTCGCCAGAGATCTGAATGCGGTCACGCGGCCCCTCGCTACGCTGGAGAAGGAACAGGCGCTGGCGGTGCAGCTAGGCGAACGGATCCGGGCCAATCACCGGCGCGAACAGGCGGCAACGGAAATCAGCGCGCTCAGTGCGGGACTCGGCCCGCTGCTGCTCGCGCACCGGCAGGCGCTGCCGGACCTGAAGGTCTACGAACGCAAGGCGCGCGAACTCGCGCAGCGGATTGCCGAAGTCAACGTACGGCGTCTGCGCTACCTCGACGAGGCGGCGCGCGTCGCCAACGGCCCGGACG
>DPSD01000344.1 GCA_003538495.1 Accumulibacter sp. | reverse complement strand
TACGACGAAATCACCACCATCGTCCTCAACCACCTCGAACCCGATCACTCCGGCGCCCTGCCGGAGTTGCTGCGGCGAGCGCCCGGCGCCAAGCTGCATGTCTCGCCGCAGGCGCGCCTGATGCTGAAGGGGCTTTTCGATCCGGGCGAATTTGCCGACCGCATCGTCTCGGTCGGCACCGGCGACAGTACCGGTCTCGGCGACCGGCGGCTGGAATTTTTCAACACGCCCTACCTGCACTGGCCGGACACGCAGTGCACCTGGCTGGCGGCGGAAGGCATCCTGTTTTCGGCCGACTTCCTCGGTTGCCACTACTGCGACACGCGTTTGTTCAATGACGCGGTCGGCGATTTCCGTTTCTCCTTCGAGTACTACTACGCGCACATCATGCGGCCTTTCCGCGCACATGTGCGCGATGCGCTCGACCTGATCGAACCGCTGCCGATCAAGGTCATCGCACCGGGACACGGCCCAATCCTGCGCAACGACCCGCGCGACTACGTGGCGCGCTATCGCGCGCTCTCGGCGCCCGGCCTGCACGGCGCGAGTACCAAGACCCTGCTGGTTTTCTACATCTCCGCCTACGGTGCGACGCGGCGCATGGCCGAGGCCGTTGCGGCCGGCGCCGAATCGGCATCGACCGCTGCCGGCGAAGTGCGCGTCTCGCTCTACGACCTCGAGGGCGGCCACGCCCAGCCTTTCGTTGACCTGATCGAGGAAGCGGATGCGCTGGTCTTCGGCAGCCCGACGATCAACGGTGACGCCGTCAAGCCGGTGTGGGATCTGCTCTCTTCGCTGACCATGGTCGATGTCAAGGGCAAGCTCGGCGCCGCCTTTGGCTCCTATGGCTGGAGCGGCGAGGCGGTGCCGATGATCGAGGACCGTCTGCGCCGCCTCAAGCTGCGCGTGCCGGTGCTCGGCGTCAAGGCGCGCCTGACGCCGACCGCCGACGAATTCAGCGCCTGCCACGATCTCGGCCGCCAGGTCGCGCTACACCTGCTGGGTCGCGCCGTGCCACGTACCATCGATATGGCCAACCTCGTCTGATTTCACTTACCGGAGAAACCCCATGCCCAAAGCCAGCGTCACTTTTCAGGATATCGGCGTCACCGTTACCGTACCCGCGGGCACCCGCCTGATTGAGGTATCGGAAAAAGTCGGTGCCGGCATCACCTACGGTTGTCGCGAAGGCGAATGTTGCACCTGCCTGACGCGGATCGTTTCCGGTCATGAACACCTGGCCGCACCTTCCGTGCTCGAAGACCAGGTGCTCAAGGACAACCTCGCGCCACGCCGTCACCGTCTGGCGTGTCAGGCGCAGATCCTCGGCGGCAACATTGTCGTCCAGCCTGCCTGAGTTTTTTCACCAACCCTCCCATCTACAAGGAGTCCAGCATGCCCAATATCACCTTTTCCAGTCCGATGCACAAGGACAAGACCATTTACGCCGTCGCCGGCAGCCACACCCAGACGATTCTCAAGCTCGCCAAGGAGAACCATGTCCCGATCGACTTTTCCTGTGGCGATGGCGAGTGTGGCACCTGCCTGGTCAGGGTCAGCAGCGTCGACAAGAGCAGCCACAACAAATACGGGCACATGGGTGGTCCTCTGAACGTACGCGAGGTTGCGGTGCTCAAGGACATGGGCAAGATCAGGCAGGCACAGATCGAGCAGATGTACGTCGATGACCTGCCACCGACGGAATGGCGTCTCGCTTGCCAGTACATCGTGCGCGACGAGGACATTCTGGTCGAGTATCCGAGCCGGTGACTGCCGCGCCAGCGTCCGCGCGGCCCCCCGGGACGGTTCTGGCACACGCCGAGGCCGCCTACCTCGGTCTCGCGCTCGGCGATGCGCTCGGCGCCACGGTCGAGTTCATGACGCCGCGTGAAATCGTCCATCACTATGCGCACGGAGCCGAGCTTGGCCGATATTTCCCGACTACACAATCCGATTCTCCGGGGTTGGATGGCATATTCCGGGAGGTTCTCTCTACCCGGCAGCATGCAGGTGCGGCGCAGGGAAACACCTTTGGTTCGGGCGGCTAGTGTCGACATTTTTTACACTTGGCTGTGTTATCGGCTAGACCTCTAGTTTAAAATTGTTTTCTGACAATAAGTTATTGGTATGTTCGGTTTGTGGCACGAATTTTGCTATATACAAATCACCCTTGGCGATGGGTATTTTGAGTTGTAATTCTTACTACTAGGTTGAAAGGTAATTTCATGAAGAAATCCATAATTGCCCTCGTGGCGGCATGTTCTGCAGTCAGCGCGCAAGCGGCTACAGTCAGCTTCCAGTATGGTTTGCCGATTGTTGAATCCACCACCGAGATCACTCAGACCGGCTTCCTTGGTCTGTTCGATTCCAGCCTCGGTACCCTGACTGGTGCGACACTGGACGTCTTCGGGTCGGCGACTTTCGCCTACACCGGGCGGAATACTGCAGCCCAGACTCAAACCGCCAATTTGACGAGCTCGACCGCTATTGTCTGGAGCAGCGGCCTCGGTGCTCTGACCCCCTTCCTTGGCGACGTCATCAACCTGTCGTCGACCACCGGTTTTCTGAGCTATGCCTCCGGCGAGACGAAGAGCTTCGGACCGGTGGCGGGAAGCGGGACGTTCTCTGACGACCTCGCCACGATCCTCGTTTCGCTGCAAGCTCCCGGCGGCGGCAGCTTCGGTGTGACCTGCGAATCGTTCTCGGGGTTCAACGTTCAGGGTGGTGGCGGCAACATCGACACCACGCAGGATACGAAGGCTGGCTGCGGTGCGAGAATTGTTTACACCTATGACGCACCGCCTCCGCCTCAACTTCCAGAGCCTGCCTCGCTGGCGCTGGTTGGCCTGGCGCTGGCGGGTATTGGAGCCGCACAGCGCCGCAAGCTCTGATTCTGAAATTCGGGCAGGGCGGACACAAACGCCCTTCGCCCGCCGATCATCCTACCCACCGCCTTGCATTCCGGAACATCCGCAACCAAGGCGAATCCTCCCAGCCACGCGCTTCCCAGTCGGCCGGGT
>DPSD01000458.1:12964-17291 GCA_003538495.1 Accumulibacter sp. | reverse complement strand
CCCCCCCCCCGCCCCCCCGCACCCCCCCCCCGCCACCCCGTGCCGCGCCCGCGAACCGCCCCGCTGGCGCGCAGCTGCCGGCTGCCAGGCCGACGCGCCGCGGGCGTCCATCGCGGCCCGACGCCTGGCCATCTCGGACTCCGCGATCGCCAGATTGATCCGCCGACCCGGAATGTCGATCTCGATCAGGTCACCCTCCTCGACCAGGCCGATCGCGCCGCCTTCGGCCGCCTCCGGCGAGGCGTGCCCGATCGACAAGCCTGACGTGCCGCCGGAAAAGCGGCCATCGGTCAGCAAAGCGCAGACTTTCCCCAGCTCCTTGGACTTCAGGTAGGACGTCGGGTAGAGCATTTCCTGCATGCCGGGACCGCCTTTAGGGCCTTCGTAGCGGATGACCACCACGTCTCCAGCCGCCACTTGATCGCCAAGAATCGCCTGCACGGCGTCATCCTGACTCTCGAACACCCGCGCCTTGCCGGTGAACACCCAGATGCTTTCATCGACGCCAGCGGTCTTCACGATGCAGCCGTCGGTCGCCAGATTGCCATACAGCACGGCCAGGCCGCCATCCTGCGAATAGGCATTGGCCAGACTGCGAATGCAGCCGTGCGCCCGATCCAGATCGAGTTCGGGATAACGCCGGTTCTGCGAAAAAGCCGTCTGCGTCGGGATGCCGCCTGGCGCCGCCCTGAAGAAGTCGACCAGTTCCGGCGCCTCGCTGCGCATCACGTCCCAGTTGTCGATCGCCTCGCCGAGCGTCCTGGCGTGCACCGTCGGCTGGCCGCGATGAATCAGGCCGGCGCGGTCGAGCTCGCCGAGTATGGCGAATATGCCGCCAGCACGGTGCACGTCCTCGATATGATAATCGGGCGTCGCCGGCGCCACCTTGGCCAGACAGGGCACCTTGCGCGAGACGCGGTCGATGTCGTCCATGGTGAAGCTCACCCCGCCCTCCTGCGCCGCGGCCAGGAGATGCAGAACGGTATTGGTCGACCCGCCCATCGACACGTCGAGCGTCATCGCATTCTCGAAGGACTCGAAGCTGCCAATCGCACGCGGCAGCACCGAAGCATCGTCCTGCTCGTAATAACGGCGGCACAGATCGACGATCTGGCGGCCGGCCCTGAGAAAGAGCGCCTTGCGGTCGGCGTGGGTAGCGAGCACGGTACCGTTGCCGGGGAGCGAGAAACCCAGCGCCTCGGTCAGGCAGTTCATCGAGTTGGCGGTAAACATTCCCGAACACGAACCGCAGGTCGGGCAAGCCGAGCGTTCGAAGGCGTCGACTTCCTCGTCGGAGCAATTGCTGTCGCCGCCCTTGACCATCGCATCGACGAGGTCGATGGCGATCACCTTGCCGCCCCAGTCGACCTTGCCGGCCTCCATCGGGCCGCCGGAAACAAAGATCGTCGGGATATTCACCCGCATCGCCGCCATCAGCATTCCCGGGGTGATCTTGTCGCAGTTCGAGATGCAGACCATCGCGTCTGCGCAGTGTCCGTTGACCATGTACTCGACGGAATCGGCGATCAGGTCGCGCGAGGGCAGCGAATACAGCATGCCGTCGTGCCCCATGGCGATGCCGTCGTCGATGGCGATGGTATTGAACTCCTTGGCGACGCCACCAGCAGCCTCGATTTCACGCGCCACCAGTTGGCCCAGGTCCTTGAGGTGCACATGTCCCGGAACGAACTGCGTAAACGAATTGACGACGGCGATGATCGGCTTGCCGAAATCGCCGTCCTTCATCCCGGTGGCGCGCCACAGGGCGCGCGCTCCAGCCATGTTGCGACCGTGGGTCGAGGTGCGGGAACGATAGTGGGGCATGGCCAATCTCCAGTTCAGAACACGCCCGGGGGGCGCGATATAATCCGGATTCTATCCGAAAGCGTCAGGTGTTCGTGCCGTGTTGACCCATCCGCAGTTCGACCCCGTTGCCCTTTCGCTCGGCCCACTGAAGGTACACTGGTACGGCCTGATGTACTTGGCGGCCTTTCTCCAGTTCTGGTGGCTTGGTCGGCACCGCATCCTGACGCAGCCGCAGTTGTCGAACTCGGGCTGGACCGTGCGCCAGCTCGACGACCTGCTGTTCTATGGCGTCCTGGGCGTGATCGCCGGCGGCCGTCTGGGCGAAGTGCTGTTCTACCAACCAGGCTACTACCTGGCGCATCCGCTGCAGATTCTCGCCGTCTGGCAGGGCGGCATGTCTTTTCACGGCGGCTTCCTCGGCGTCCTGGTGGCGATGTGGCTGTACGCGCGCAAGAACCGCAAGACCTGGCTCGAAATCACCGACTTCATCGCTCCCCTGGTGCCGCTCGGCCTGGCCACCGGACGCCTGGGCAACTTCATCAACGGCGAGCTGTGGGGTCGGACCGCTGACCCCGCGCTGCCGTGGGCGATGGTTTTCCCCTGGGTGGACGATTTGCCCCGCCACCCCTCGCAGATCTACCAGGCCGGGCTCGAAGGCGTCGCCCTGTTCGGTCTCCTGTGGCTGTATTCCAGCCGTTCGCGGCCGCGTGGTGCCGTTTCTGGTGCCTTCCTCATCGGCTACGGCAGCCTGCGCTGGGTCGCCGAGTATTTCCGTACGCCCGATGATGGTATCCTTGGTCTCTCTTACACCGTCAGCATGGGGCAGTGGCTGTCGCTGCCGATGGTCATCGCTGGCATCGCTTTTGTCGTTCTCGCCCATCGCCAACGCTTCTGAATCCCGAATCGGGAGCGCCGCTTGTCGCGGGACGGAGGAGATAGAAATGTCGGAAGGATTTGTTGTCCGCGGGCTGCGCCGGGTGCGCAAACTGCTCGCCGAAGGTACTGGTCCACGCGAACTCGAAGGCAAGCACCTGGGGCGCGTTCGTGATCTGCTCAACGAATGCGCCAGCGGCGTCGGCGGCGAAGTCTCGGTCAGGCAGCGCGCGGCCCTGCTGGCCGAAACCTATCACCAGCTCAACGACGACGGTCGCGCCACTTTCCTGACCCTCATTGCCCAGCAGTTCGGGCCGGACCCGCAACAGGTCAACCAGGCGCACGCCGACTACCAGGCGGCAATCGGCGGCGATGGGCAATGGCAGGCCGAGTCGGCGCTACGCAACGCCATGCGCTCGTCGCGACTGCGCATCCTGACGCAATTCAATGCCTTGCCGCAGGGTGTCAAATTCCTCGTCGATCTGCGTGCCGACCTGCTGCGCTTCCTGGACAAGGATCCGGCCCTGCGATCACTGGACCGGGAACTCGAGTCCCGTCTGAGCGCCTGGTTCGACGTCGGATTCCTCGAACTGCAGCGCATCACCTGGAACTCGCCGGCGGCGCTGCTGGAAAAGCTGATCCAGTACGAGGCCGTGCATGAAATCCGCTCGTGGAGCGACCTGAAGAACCGGCTTGACTCCGATCGTCGTTGCTACGCCTTCTTCCATCCACGGATGCCGATGGAGCCGCTGATTTTCGTCGAGGTCGCGCTGACCGATCATCTGGCCGACAATGTCCAGACGCTGCTCGACGAGCATGCGCCGGTGTTCGATGCGCAACGCGCCAGCACGGCGATCTTCTATTCGATTTCCAACACGCAAGCCGGACTGCGCGGCGTTTCATTCGGCAATTTCCTGCTCAAGCGGGTGGTCGACGACCTCAAGCGGGATTACCCGCGTCTGGTCAGCTTCGCGACGCTGTCGCCGCTGCCGACCTTCCGGCGCTGGGCAGAGAAGAACCCCGAAGCCTGGCGAAACGCTTTCAGCGATTCGGACCTGGAGCGGATCAAACGCCGCCTGCTGCCCGAGATGACGCCGATTGCGAGCACCGGCGACCTCGCCAGACTGCTCACCGTTGCCCACTGGATCAAGGACGAACGCCTGGCGCGCGCCCTGCAGCACGGATTGACCCGTCTGGCGGCACGCTATCTGCTGACCGCCAGCAAGGGTAGTCAGCCTTACGACCCCGTCGCCCGCTTCCATCTGGGCAACGGCGCGCGCATCGAACGTCTCAATTATCTGGCCGACACCTCGACCCGCGGCGACCGGCAATCCTACGGACTGATGGTGAATTATGTATACGACCCTGATACCATCGAAGAAAACGTCGAAGCTTTTTCCCGCGGTGGCGAGATTGCGGCCGCTACCGCGCTACGTCGTTCTGCTCGCGACTGAGCTCGCGCAGCCAGAACATTTCCCCTCCCTGCCACAGAGAAAGAACCCTTCATGAGCCAACGCCCCTTCAAAGTCCTCGGTATCCAGCAAATCGCCATCGGCGGCCCCGACAAGATGAAAATGCGCAAGCTGTGGATCGACATGCTCGGCCTCGAAATCACCGGCAACTTCGTCAGCGAACGCGAAAACGTCGA
>DPSD01000458.1:7473-12780 GCA_003538495.1 Accumulibacter sp. | reverse complement strand
ATCCAGCAAATCGCCATCGGCGGCCCCGACAAGCTCAAGCTGCGTCAACTCTGGGTTGACATGCTCGGTCTCGAAATCACCGGCAACTTCGTCAGCGAACGCGAAAACGTCGACGAAGACATCGCCGCGATCGGCTCCGGCCCGTTCAAGGTCGAAGTCGACCTGATGCAACCGGTCGACCCGGAGAAAAAGCCCGCGGTGCATGCCACGCCGCTCAATCACATCGGCCTGTGGATCGACGACCTGCCAAGCGCCGTTGAATGGCTGACAGCCAACGGCGTCCGCTTCGCGCCGGGAGGCATCCGCAAGGGCGCCGCGGGCTTTGACATCACCTTCCTGCATCCGAAAGCCAATGCCGAGTTCCCGATCGCCGGCGAAGGCGTGCTGATCGAACTGGTGCAGGCACCACCGGCAGTCGTCGAAGCCTTCGCCAAAGTCGGCTGAACGACGGACGACCCGCAGCGAGCGGCGTTTCAGACCAGCCGACAACGGCAGACCGAAGCTTCTACGAGCGCCAGGCCCCGGGGCCGGCGCTCTTTTTTTCCCCAGCCATCACGCGACCGCGACCCGCCATCGCCAGAATCCGAACGACGCTGGGCAATACGGCACCGCCGTCCGCCCTCACCAGTGGCGAACCGCGCCGGCATGCCCCTCCGTACCACACTAGCCCCCAGCTGCCCGGATCGCCTGCACCGGCCCGGCCTGCCGAATGACGGCTGCTTCATCGACAACTGCGGGGGCGCTCGCGATTTCCTGCACGTTTTGTGCGCACGGCTGTTCATTTTTGCGGAACAATGAACGATAATTGCCGGCCCAGGCTATTCTGGCGCAGAGAGGACGAGAAACATGCCAACCAGTGCCACCGCCTCCGGCTACCTGCCGGATCGACCGTCAGTGCGTCTCAATAAGTCCCCGCGTCTCGCTCGCTCGTTTACCAAGCCGTAAGCTGCGCGGTCAAGCCGCGTGGAGAGCGGTGGCAGCCGCCGTTGCCGTCTTCCGCGGCAATTGTTCTCGTGTCGCTGGCAAGCAAGCCAACATATCGCATCGACGGCAGTCCATTGCCAGCACGCGTTTTTACCAAAGCCAATTTTTTGGCCACACCAAGGAGGCATCAATGAGCGAAGCAAAACCCGCGCAAGAGGAAGTCGCGCCAGAGAACGCGCAAGACAAGGCTGCAAACGTGACCGACGGGACAACCGCGCCTTCGGAGGCTACGCCACCAGCCAAGGGCACGAACAAGCCGGCTGCCAAAGCGGCAAGCAAGAGCGACGAAGCAAAATCGGCCGACAAGAAGGAACCCGAAAAGACCAAGGAGCCAAAGGCGGCGAAAGAAAAAGGTGGCGAGCCGAAGGCAGAGCCGGCCTCGCCCAAGACCCAGAACAAGGAGACCGAAAGCGTTCTCAGCACGCGCAAGCGGCCACTCAAGACGAAGGATTATGAGAGGACGCTGGCCAAGCTGCAGGTCGAACTCGTCAAGCTGCAGGAATGGATCAAGTTCAAGAAGCTGAAAGTGGTTGTCCTGTTCGAGGGACGCGATGCCGCCGGCAAGGGCGGAACGATCAAGCGGATTACCGAGAGCCTCAGCCCGCGGGTCACCCGGGTCGCCGCGCTGCCGGCGCCGACCGACCGAGAGACGGGGCAGTGGTATTTCCAGCGCTACGTGCAGCACCTGCCCGCTGGCGGCGAAATGGTCCTCTTCGATCGCAGCTGGTATAACCGCGCCGGCGTCGAACGGGTGATGGGTTTTTGCACCGACGAGGAATACCGCGAGTTTCTGCGCAGCTGCCCGGAGTTCGAGCGCATGCTCGTACGCAGCGGCATCATCCTGATCAAGTACTGGTTCTCGGTCAGCAACGAGGAGCAGGAGCGTCGTTTCCAGAAACGGATATTCCATCCGGAGAAGCACTGGAAGCTCAGCCCGATGGACCTGCAGTCGCGCGCGCGCTGGGTCGAGTATTCGAGGGCGAAGGACAACATGTTCGCCCACACCGACATCAAGCAAGCGCCGTGGTATGTGGTCGACGGCGACGACAAGAAACGTGCCCGCCTGAACGTGATCACGCATCTGCTGAGCATGATCGACTACGAAGACCTCACACCCGAGCCGATCGTCCTGCCGCCGCGGCAGGCAGAAATCGGCTACGTGCGGCCGCCGATGTCGGACCAGACCTTCATCCCCGAAGTGTATTGAGGTTCGAGCGGACCGGATTTGATCAGGATTGTGCTGCGCCTGTCCACTGGCGAGGCACCGTCGAACCAGAAAACCCCGCTCGCCGGGGTTTTTTTTCGTCAGCGCGGTGCGTACGCATGACCGACCGGGAATGACACCCGTGCGATACCATCAGCCTCTCTTTCGTGCGGATCGCTGCACGCACCAACGATCCCCCCAGGCGAACGGCGAAGAAGCGAGCCAATCGCCGACGCGCCGCCTGAAAGCCAGCACGCAAGATCTCTATCCCCCCGGGAAATCACGCCAAAAATGCCACTGCACATCGCAACCCCACTGCTCAAGTCCCCGGCGCTGAGCGCTGCCGGGCGTTGTTCGGCCTGGCTGAAACTGGAAGCGCTGCAGCCGCCGGGATCCTTCAAAATCAGGGGCATCGGTGCCGCCTGCGAGGACTACGGCCGGCGCGGCGCACGCCGTCTGGTTTCGTCTTCGGGCGGCAACGCCGGGCTGGCGGTGGCCTATGCGGGCCGCCGCCTGGGGCTGCCGGTCACCGTCGTCGTACCCCAAACAACGTCCAGGAAGGCGCAAGACCTGTTGCGGCTGGAACAGGCAGAAATCGTCGTCCATGGCGATTCCTGGCACGAGGCCAACCTCCTGGCCTTGTCGCTGCTCGAGGAGTTCGACGCCTTTATCCACCCGTTCGACGACGCCTTGCTGTGGCACGGTCACGCCACCATGATCGACGAGGTGGCCGGCTCGGGTCTCCGGCCGGACGCCATCGTCTTGTCGGTCGGCGGCGGCGGACTGCTCTGCGGCGTGCTCGAAGGCCTGCACCGCAACGGTCTCGGAGACGTCCCGGTGATTGCCGTCGAGACCGCAGGCGCGGCATCGTTCAACCGCTCGGTGCATGCAGGGCAGCTGGTCGAACTCGAAAAGATCACCAGCATCGCCACCTCACTCGGCGCCAAGCGCGTCTGTGACCGCGCATTTCAGTGGTCCAGGGAACATCCGATTGACAGCCTGGTCGTTTCCGACCGGGCTGCCCTCGACGCCTGCGAGCGCTTTCTCGGCGATCACCGACTGCTGGTCGAGCCGGCCTGTGGTGCCAGCCTGGCCCTGGCGTATGCAGCATCGCCGGTCCTCGAAAGCTTTGCCAAGGTGTTGTTTATTGTTTGTGGCGGCGCAACGACGACCATCGATCAGATCCGCGACTGGCTGGCGCAGCAGGGATGACCGCCGCGATCGGACGAACTGCTCGGCGTGCGCATGGGCAATAGCCACCGTGCGTGCCCGGGAGACGCCTGGTGCAAGCGAGAAGTCAGGAACGCTTATAATCGTCCCGTTGGCCCGTGATGGCATCGCCGTCGGCGCCTGCCTGACCACCAACCCATCCGAAAAGATCGACACATGCGTTCGACTACCAGCAACCCCGACAAGGACTTCCCGTTGCGCGAGGACATCCGGCTGCTTGGCCGGATTCTCGGCGACACCGTACACCAGCAGGAAGGCAGCGAGGTCTTCGAAGTCGTCGAGCGAATCCGCCAGAATTCGGTGCGTTCCGATCGCGACCTGGATCAAGGCGCGCGAGCCGAGCTGGAGTCAATCCTCAGCAAGCTGCCACGCGACAGCATGCTCGCCGTCATTCGCTCGTTCACCTATTTCCTGCACCTGGCGAATATCGCCGAGGACGAGCACCACGTCCGCCGGCGTCGCGCGCACGAGATGATCGCGTCGCCGCCGCGCGATGGCAGTCTGGCGCTTGCCCTGACGCGGCTGCAGGACGCCGGCGTCAGCAGCGAAGCCTTGCGCAACTGCCTCGAACACGCGCTGATCTCGCCGGTCCTGACGGCGCATCCGACCGAGGTCAGTCGCAAGAGCATTCTGCACTGCCAGCACCAGGTCAGGGGCCTGCTCGACGACCGCGACCGGCTGCGCCTGACGCCGGGCGAACTGGCCGAGAACGAGGTCGCGCTGCGTCGCGCGGTGCTCACCCTGTGGCGAACGCGGATGGTGCGGTCGACCCGCCTGGCGGTCATCGACGAGGTCAAGAACGGCATCAGCTACTTCGATGAGACGTTCTTCGTCGAACTGCCACGACTCTACTGCCAGCTCGAAGACCAGCTCGGCGAGGCATTCCCCGATCGCCAGTGGTCGCTGCCCAGCTTCTTCAAGGTCGGTTCGTGGATCGGCGGTGACCGTGACGGCAATCCCTTCGTCACCGCCGAGATCCTGCGTGAAACGCTGCGCCGGCAATCGATCGCCGCTTTCGACTTCTACCTGGGCGAGATCCACGCGCTCGGGCGCGAGCTGCCGCTGTCGCACACCCTGGTGCCGGTATCCGAAGAGCTCGCGGCACTTGCCGAAGCGTCGCCGGACAACGCCCCGCAGCGCCTCGACGAACCCTACCGGCGGGCGCTGACCGGGATCTATGCACGACTTGCCGCGACCTCCAGCAGCCTCGACCAGCACGAATCGCCCGAGCACGCGGTCGGCCCCGCCGAAGCCTACGCCGCTCCCGGCGAGATCGTCGCCGACCTGCAGGTGCTGGTCGATTCGCTGGCCGCCAACGGCGCCGAACTGGTCGCCGGCGGCCGCCTGCGCCGCCTGCTGCGCGCCGTCGACGTCTTCGGTTTCCACCTGGCACCGATCGACCTGCGCCAGAACTCGGAGGTGCACGCGCGTACCGTCGGCGAACTGCTGGCCCGCGCCGGACGCTGCGGCGACTACGCGGACCTCGACGAGGTGGCGCGGATCGCGCTGCTGGCCGAGGAAGTCGGCAGTGTGCGACCGCTGTACTCGCCGTACATCGACTATTCGGCCGAAACGGTCGGCGAACTGGCGATCTTCTTCGCCGCTCGCGAACTGCGCCAGCGCTATGGCGCCGCCGCCTTGCCGAACTGCATCATTTCGAAGACCGACGGCGTTTCCGATCTGCTCGAAGTCGCGCTGCTGCTCAAGGAAGCCGGGTTGCTGGTTCCCGGCGCAACGCCGCAACTGGCGCTGAACATCATCCCACTGTTTGAAACCATCGATGACCTGCAGCGCGCACCGGCAGTCATGCAAGGCCTGTTCACGCTGCCCGCCTACCGGGCGCTGATCGCATCGCGCCAGGACGAACACGAGGTCATGCTCGGCTATTC
>DPSD01000458.1:6093-7173 GCA_003538495.1 Accumulibacter sp. | reverse complement strand
GACAGCAACAAGGACGGCGGCTTCCTGACCTCCGGCTGGGAACTGTACAAGGCCGAAATCGGCCTGACCCGGATCTTTGCCGAGCACGGCATTCGCCTGCGTCTGTTCCACGGACGTGGCGGCAGCGTCGGCCGCGGCGGCGGTCCGAGCTACGACGCCATCCTGGCGCAGCCGGCCGGCGCCGTCGCCGGGCAGATCCGGATCACCGAACAGGGCGAAGTGATCGCCTCGAAGTACGCCAACCCGGAAGTCGGCCGCCGCAACCTCGAAATTCTCGCTGCCGCGACGCTCGAAGAGACCCTCCTTGCCGCCGACCGCGACAGCCTCCCGACGAGCGAATTCCATCAGGCGATGGAAGAACTGTCGACGCTGGCGTATCGCGCCTATCGTCAACTGGTCTACGAAACGCCGGGATTCACGCGTTACTTCCGCGAGTCCACGCCGATCCTGGAAATCGCCACGCTGAACATCGGCAGCCGTCCGGCGTCGCGCACCGCTTCCGAGCGGATCGAGGACCTGCGGGCGATTCCCTGGGTGTTTTCCTGGGCGCAGTGCCGGCTGATGCTGCCCGGCTGGTACGGCTTCGGCAGCGCCATCGAGCGCTGGCGCGACGAGCAGCCGGACGGCCTGGCGCTGCTCCAGGAGATGCACCGGCGCTGGCCGTTCTTCCGGACGCTGCTGTCGAATATGGACATGGTCCTCGCCAAGTCGGACCTGACGATCGCCTCGCGTTATGCCGAACTGGTCAGCGATGGCGAGCTGCGGACGACGATCTTTACGCGGATTCGCGAGGAATGGCATCTGACCCGCGCGGCGCTGCTGGCGATCAACGGCCAGAACGAACTGCTGGCAGACAATCCGCTGCTGCAGCGCTCGATGCGCAACCGTTTTCCGTACATCGACCTGCTCAACCATCTGCAGGTCGAGCTGCTGCACCGGCTGCGCGCCGGCGACGACGACATCCGCCTGCAGCGCGGCAGCCTGATCACCATCAACGGCATCGCCGCAGGACTGCGCAACAGCGGCTGAGACAACCGACCGGAGCGGCAGGCTGCTGATCGGCGGGACGAGACCAAGGCG
>DPSD01000458.1:0-5732 GCA_003538495.1 Accumulibacter sp. | reverse complement strand
TCGCCCGACTGCCGTTCGCCTGGCGCACGCCTGGCGCACGCCTGGAGCACACCTGGCACCAGCTTTACCCAACGCGCGCCGCCGCGTCTTTACCTGTCTTTGCAAACGCCGACGGCGCTTAACCGGCCAGAGCCGATAATGTCGGCCTGCTATCGAAGAAGGCCCTTCATGCCTGCGCCACCCATCCGCCCGACACTCTACCCGACGCTGGCCACGGCGGCGGCGCGAATCGACGAAGCCCGCGCCAGCCTGACCGGCAACGAGACGAAGGCCCTGCCGACCATCGATGGCAGCGGTAGCGTGATCCGCAGCGCGACCCGCGGCGACCTGCAGCTAGCGCAGCTGGCCGCGCGCAAAACCGGCACGGTTGCCGTCGACGCTGCCGGGGAGATCGACCTGCTCGGGCGCGTGCGGCGCAGCGCCAACAACGCCGAACGCCGGTTCATTGCCTTGCAGCGCGACCGCGTGCCGGACCGGATTTTCCTTTACAAAGCCCTGGGCGGCGGCTGGCAAGCCGGCGCCGGAGACGCCTCGTGAAACGCTCACACCGCCTTGTCGCCTTGCTGGTCACCGCCGTTCTGGTGCTTGGCGGCGCCTTCCATCTCGCCCGCCAAGGCAGCACCAAGGCCCAGGCCAGCGCCGCCATCCCGTCCAAGCGTAGCGCGCTGGCGGTCAGCACCGTTGAGCCACAACAGCTTGCGTGGTCGCAGCAGGTGAACGTCAGCGGTGGCGTCTTCCCCTGGCAGGAGGCGGTGATCGCCGCCGAAACCAGCGGCCTGCGCGTCGTCCAGGTGGCCGTGGACGTCGGCAGCGTCGTTCGCCGCGGCCAGTTGCTCGCCGAACTATCACGCGACAGCGTCGAGGCCAGCCTGGCCCAGCAACAGGCGAACGTGGCCAAGGCCAGGGCAGCGCTCGCCGAAGCCACGGCCAACGGCGACCGGGCGCGCCGGGTCAAGGGCACCGGCGTCTTCTCCGAGCAGTTGATCAACCAGTACCTGACCGCCGAGCAGAGCGCCAGTGCGTCTGTCGCGGCGGCGAGCGCGGCGCTCAAGAGCGAGCGCGTCCGCCTCGAACAGACGCGCATCGTCGCCCCCGACGACGGCGTCATCAGCAGCCGCAGCGCCACGCTGGGCAGTGTCGTGCAAGCCGGCAACGAGCTGTTTCGCCTGCTCCGCGGCAACCGTCTGGAGTGGCGTGCCGAAGTCTCCGCCGAGCAACTGCCGCGCGTATCGCCGGGCCAGACCGCCCGCCTGCGGCTGGCCGACGGTTCGCCGGTCAGCGGCCGGGTACGCATGCTGGCGCCGACGCTGGACCCCGCCACCCGCAAGGCGCTGATCTATATCGACCTGCCCGCCGACAGCGCTGCCCGCGCCGGCATGTTCGCCAGCGGCGAGATCGTCACCGGCGACAGCACGGCGACCGTATTGCCCTCGTCGGCGGTCATTCTGCGCGACGGTCACAGCTACGTCTTCCAGCTCGGTGCGCAGGACGCGGTCACGCAAGTCAAGGTCGAGATCGGCCGGCGGCAGGGAAGCCAGGTCGAAATCCTCACACTGCTTCCTGCCGACGCACGCATAGTCGCCAGTGGCGGCGCATTCCTCAACGACGGCGACGTGGTTCGCGTCGAGGCCGCTCCAGCCGCCGAGGCGGCGAAATGAACTTCTCCGCCTGGGCGATCCGCAACCCGGTTCCCGCGCTGCTGCTGTTCGTCCTGCTGACTTTTCTCGGGATCAGCAGCTTCCGTTCGCTGGGGATCCAGAACTTCCCCGACATCGAACTGCCGACGGTCACCATCGCCGCCACCTACGAGGGCGTCGCGCCGGCGCAGATGGAAACCGAGGTGGCGCGCAAGATCGAGGATCAGGTCGCGTCGCTCGGCGGCATCGAGCACATCACCACCACCCTCACCGACGGTTCGGCGTCGATCAAGGTCGCTTTCAACATCGACAAGAACGCCGAGGTCGCGCTCAACGAAGTGCGCAATGCGATCGACACGGTGCGCGCCGACCTGCCCGCCGCGATGCGCGACCCGGTGGTGTCGAAGGTCACCACCTCTGGTAGCGCGATCCTGACCTACGCGCTGCGCTCCGCACGGATGGACGAAGAAGCGCTGTCGTGGTTTGTCGACAACGACGTCGCCAAGGCGATGCTCGCGGTCAAGGGCGTCGGCAAGGTGGCGCGCATCGGCGGCGTCGACCGCGAGGTCCAGGTCGATCTGGATACCGACCGGCTGGCGGCGCTGGGGGTCACCGCCAGCGATGTCTCGACCCTGTTGCGGCAGGTGCAACAGGACGCGTCTGGCGGCCGCGGCGACATCGGCAGCGGCATCCAGTCGGTGCGCACGCTGGCCGCGGTCGGCACCGTCGCCGACATCGCCGCACTCGAGATTCCGCTCGCCGGCGGGCGCAGCGTCCGTCTCGGCGACGTCGCGCAGGTCCGCGATGGCGTCGCCGAACGAAGCAGCATCACCCTGCTCGACGGGCAGCCGGTGGTCAGCTTCGAGGTCACCCGCATCAAGGGCGCCAGCGAAGTCGCGGTGGCCAACGCGGTGCGCAAGGCGGTGCTCAGGCTGCAGGAGAAAAACCCGCTGGTGCACATCGAGGAGGCGTTCAACACCGTCGCGCCGGTGCAGGACAACTTTGACGGCTCGATGGAACTGCTCTACGAGGGCGCCATCCTGGCGATCCTGGTCGTCTGGTGGTTCCTGCGCGACTGGCGCGCGACGCTGGTTTCGGCGGCGGCGCTGCCGCTGTCGATCATCCCCACCTTCGCCGCCATGTACTACCTCGACTTCAGCCTCAACACGCTGACCCTGCTGGCGCTGGCGCTGGTCGTCGGGATCCTGGTCGACGACGCGATCGTCGAGATCGAGAACATCGTCCGCCACCTGCGGATGGGCAAAACGCCGATCGAAGCCGCCACCGAAGCCGCCGACGAGATCGGTCTGGCGGTGATCGCCACCACCTTCACGCTGGTCGCGGTGTTCCTGCCGACCGCTTTCATGGGCGGCGTTCCGGGCAAGTTCTTCAAGCAGTTCGGGATCACCGCGGCAGTCTCGGTGCTCGCCTCGCTGCTCGTCGCGCGGCTGCTGACGCCGATGATGGCCGCCTACTTCCTCAAGGCGCACGGCGCGCAGCCGGCCGACAGTTGGCTGATGACGCGCTTTCTCGCTTCGGCCAGCTGGTGCCTGAAGCACCGCAAGACGACGACACTGGCCGCGATCGTCTTCTTCGTCGGCTCGCTGTCGCTGCTGCCGCTGCTGCCGACCGGCTTCGTCCCCGCCGCCGACCGCGCGCAGACCAGGGTGAGCATTGAACTGCAACCCGGCAGCACGCTCAAGGAGACACTGGCGGTCGCCGGCCAGGCGCGCCGCCTGCTCGAAGAAATGCCCGAAGTGACGCGCGTTTTCAGCGCCGTCGGCCGCAGCTCGGGTGGCAACGACGGCCCCTTCGCGGGTAGCGGCAGCAGCGACGTGCGCAAGGCGACGCTGAACGTCAGTCTGGTCTCGCGCCACGACCGCGCCAAGCAGAGCGTCGTCGAAGCCGACATCCGCCGGCGCATGGCGGCGCTGCCCGGCGCGCGGGTGTCGGTCGGCGCCGGCCAGACCGGCGAAAACCTCAAGCTGGTCCTCGCCGGCGAGGACCCCGAAGCCTTGCGCCTGGCCAGCCAGGCGGTGACCCGCGAGCTGCGCACGCTCAAGGGAATCGGCAACGTCACCTCGGGCGCCAGCCTGCAGCGCCCGGAAATTCACATCACGCCGGACTTCGCCCGCGCCGCCGATCTGGGCGTCACCGCCGCCGCGATGGCCGGCGTCATTCGCGTCGCCACCGCCGGCGATTACGACGCCAACCTGCCCAAGCTCAACCTCGCGCAGCGCCAGATTCCAATTCGCGTCCGCCTCGACGAAGGTCTACGCCACGACCTCGACGCCGTACGCCAGCTGCGCGTGCCGGCCAGCAAGGGCGCGGTGCCGCTCGATACGGTCGCCGACATCCGGATGGGCAGCGGTCCGGCGCAGATCGACCGCCTGGACCGCCAGCGCAACGTCACCATCGACGTCGAACTCGGCAGCCGCGACCTCGGCGCGGTGGTCGCCGAAGCCAACGAGCTGCCCGCGCTCAAGGGTCTGCCGCCGGGCATCAGCCGTCCGCCGTCGGGCGACGCCGAGCGCATGGCCGAACTGTTCGGCAGTTTCGGCTCGGCGATGCTGATCGGCGTGCTGTGCATCTACGTCGTGCTGGTGCTGCTGTTCCATGACTTCCTGCAGCCGGCGACAATCCTCGCCGCACTGCCGCTGTCGGTCGGCGGCGCCTTCTTCGCCCTGCTGGTGACCCACAACAGCTTCTCGATGCCGTCGGTGATCGGCCTCTTGATGCTGATGGGCATCGTCACCAAAAACTCGATCCTGCTCGTCGAGTACGCGGTGATGGCCCGGCGCGAGCACGGCATGCCGCGCTTCGAAGCGCTGATCGACGCCTGTCACAAGCGCGCCAAACCGATCCTGATGACCACCATCGCGATGGTCGCGGGGATGACGCCAATCGCCTTGGGGATTGGCGCCGAGCCGAGTTTTCGGTCACCGATGGCGATTGCGGTGATTGGGGGGTTGTTGACTTCGACAGTGCTCAGCTTGCTGGTGATTCCGGTGGTATTTACGTACGTCGATGATTTGTTGCTGTTGCTGAAGCGGCTTGGCAAGCGGCTGCATCGAGCGAATCACGGGGCGGAGGTGGCGGAGTCATGACCGGTGCGTTGTCAATCAGCGCATGAATCCGCAGTAGCACGGCACATCTAACCCAGAGCGTCGAGCGGGCTGCGCACCCCGTGCCCACCGCGCTTGAGCACGTGCGTGTAGATCATCGTCGTGCTCACGTCGGCATGGCCCAGCAGTTCCTGCACGGTGCGAATGTCGTAGCCGGTTTCCAGGAGAGATGTGGCGAACGAATGGCGCAGCGTGTGCGGCGTAGCCGGCTTGCTGACTCCTGCCAGGCGTAGCGCCTGTCGCATCGCACGTTGGATACTCTGCGCCTCCACGTGGTGTCGCCGCACCGCCCCGGAACGTGGATCGACCGCTCGTCTGGCGGCAACGAAGACGTACTGCCACGCCCACTCACGCGCCGCGTTCGGGTATTTCCGCTCCAGAGCCCATGGCAGGTAGACTTCGCCAAAGCCGGCTGAGAGATCCGCCTCGTGCAGCGCCTTCACGCGTGCCAGATGTTCCCCCAGCGGCGCCACCAGCTTCTCCGGCAGCATCGTCACCCGGTCTTTGAACCCCTTTCCCTCGCGCACCAGGATTTCGCGGCGGGCGAAGTCCACATCCTTAACGCGCAGCCGCAAGCACTCCATCATGCGCATCCCCGTACCGTAAAGCAGCCGGAGGATCAGCCCTGTGGTTCCGCCGATTGGCCCCAGCAGGCGCTGCACTTCCTCGGGCGTCAGCACCACGGGCAGACGCTTGCCGGACTTCGCCGACTCGACATCATCCAGCCAAGGTAGATCGGTCCTCAGCACTTCTTTGTAGAGAAACAGGAGAGCGCTCTTTGCCTGGTTCTGCGTGGATGCGGAAACCCGCCCCTCCACCGCGAGGTGGGTGAGAAACGCTTCGACCTCGCGCGCGCCCATTTCCTGGGGATGTCGCTTGCCATGGAAAAGGATGAAACGTCGCACCCAGCCCCTGTAAGCCTGCTCCGTCCGTATGCTATAGTGCTTGAGGCGTATGCTGTCCGAGAGTT
>DPSD01000133.1:1044-3838 GCA_003538495.1 Accumulibacter sp. | reverse complement strand
CACGCGCGTCTTGCCCGATCCGGGGCCAGCAAGGACCAGTACATTGGCGTTCTCACGATCGTCGGTGACGATCCCCTGCTGCACCGGGTTGGCGAGCGCCTCGACGATCCGGCGCCAGGATTCCGGTGTCGTCTGCCGTGCCAGTTCCTGTTCGCGGTCAGGCAGCCAGCGTTGCATGAACTCGTCGCGCGGCAGGCGGAAGTAATCGACCGTCAGGCGCAGCGCATCGGCCATCGTCTGCAGGCCGCGCTGCACATACTCGGCCATGACGTGAATCTGTATCACCTGTTCGTCGTAATGCAGTTTCAGCGGAGCGAAGTCGGACTGGCGAAACTGCCGTTTCCAGTCGGGTTCGAGGTGGATGGTCATTGCCGGGCGGAACACTGCCAGCCCCTTGTTGAGGCGAATCACTTCCTGTTCGTGCAGCCAGAGCAGCGCGCGGTCGAGCAGCCGCGAGGTCTCCCTGACTTCCGACTTGAGCAGCAGGTCGGCTTCGAGTGTGGCGAGCAGCCGACCCAGTGTCGTTTCGGCGAGCTGGTCGGCACCGCGTGCGCCGGCCGGCAGACTGGCGATCATATGCCCGAGCAGATGGCCGGCG
This sequence comes from Accumulibacter sp., assembly GCA_003538495.1. Next base: position 3,240 of record DPSD01000133.1, on the reverse strand, counting down.
GCGGTACGCCGTAGCTGTGCAGTCTTCGCGAGTACCGACCAGTCGCGCTGCAGAGTGATCGAGATCATTTCGGCGTCGATGCGACGCACAGCAATACTACCGAGTCCGCCATCGTCGTTGTGGCCGTCACCCGCAATGCCGGTGAGCAATTGGCGCAGCCGTGCCGGCAGGGCGCCGGCGTGGCCGTCATCCTTCAGACGCTGAGTCATCAGGCGCAGGTGCAGAAGCGACGACTCGCCACGCACCAGCTCAGGAGCCTGTTCACGCAACAGGTCGATCAGTGCGAGTTCGAGTCGCGACGCCTTTTCAAAGCGCTGCGACGACGGATTCTCGACGCCGACCTGCAGGTAGGCGGTCAGCGCCATGTCGTTGCTGGCGATCCCCAAACGTTCGAGATCGTGCAGCGCGGTGCGCAGCTTCTCCGGACCCAGACCGGTGACCCCCATCAACTCGTCGGTCGATAGCCCCTCGTCGGCCGCTGCGCCGATCAGCGCATCGACCAGCGCCAGCAACTGCCGCTGGTACTCCGCTTGCAGTCCTGCGCGCGCCAGCCGCTGGCGCGCCTGCTCGACCGAGCCGACGCGCAACGACGAGGGGAAAACCTGCACCTGATTCTGCTCACGTGTCAGCAGGCGGGCTTCCTCGAGCCAGCACACGGCAGTGCGCACGCGCGTGTCGTCGGTGGCGCTGTCGCGTTCGAAGCCGCCGTTTTCGTCTTCGGCGAGGATTTCGCCGGGCGTGGCGATCACCTCGCCGTCCTTGCGTTTCTTGCGATCGAGTTGGCGCAGCGAGCGCAGAATCGCCTGGATTTCCTTGCGACTGAGCCGCGAGCGCGCCGACATGCCGAACTGGCGCTCGACATCTTCCGGCGTGTACAGCAGCACGCAGCGTGCCGCCTGCTGATCACGGCCGGCGCGGCCGGCTTCCTGCAGATAGTTTTCGAGTGAGCCGGGAATGTCGGCGTGGATCACCAGGCGAACATCGGGTTTGTCGATTCCCATGCCGAAAGCGTTGGTCGCAGCGATCACCCGCAGCCCGCCGCGGATAAAGGCTTCCTGGACGGTCTTCCTGGTCTCGGGCGGTAAGCCGGCGTGGAAATGCGCTGCAGCCAGTCCTTTCTGCTTCAGGAAAGCCGACACATCCTCGCTGTTTCGGCGCGTCGAGCAGTAAACGATGGCGCCACCCGGGCCATCGCGAGGCAGTTCAGCGGCGATCAGCTCGTGGATGTGCGCGAGTTTTTCGGGCGGTGTCGTTGGCAGCACGGAAAAATCGAGGTTGCTGCGGCTCGCGCCACCATCGAAGCAGCGCAGATCAATGCCGACCTTCTCGGCGAAGTGCCGGACGATATCGGCGAGCACGTCGGGTTTGGCGGTCGCGGTCAGGCACAGCAGCGGTGGCACCGGGCCATCGCCGGCCTGTTCGCGGATGAAGCGCCCGATGTAGCGGTAGTCAGGGCGAAAATCGTGTCCCCACTTCGACAGGCAATGCGCCTCGTCGAGCACCCAGGCGCCGATCTCACGTTGTGCGAGTGCCTTACGCAATGTTGAATTGCGCAGTTGTTCGGGCGAGAGAATGACGATGCCGGCGTTGCCGAGGCGAATGCGGTCGAGCGCATCGGCGCGTTCGGGCATCGACAGCAGGCCGTTGATGGCGACGCAGCTATCGATGCCGCGTGCCCGTAGTCCAGCGACCTGGTCGGCCATCAGGGCGACCAGCGGCGAAATGACCACCGTCAGCGCACCGGTCTTCTCGAAGCGCGACAGCGCTGGAATCTGGTAGCACAGCGATTTGCCAGTGCCGGTCGGCAGGATCGCCAGCAGATGTTCGCCGGAGAGCGCCGCTTCGACGATGCTCTGCTGCAGCGGCCGCCCATCGGTGCCGGTCGGTTCCGGCCGGAATCCGGCAAAGCCGAACCAGCGTTGCAGCTCCTTGTCGGCGTCATGGTGCTTGCTGCACCAGGGGCAATCGGCTTGCCCGCAGCCGAGGTCGCGCAGGCGCCGGATCAGTGCGCCGGCGCCGGGAAACTGATGCCGCACCCATGGCGGCAGCACCGAGTTGCCACCAGCGACGGACAGCCAGGCGAGCGCGTAAGCCAGTGACCAGTGGCTCTCTGCCGCGTCATCGGTGACTTGCAAGGCCTGCGTCCGGCATCCCTTGCCGTCGAGAAAGCGCGCGATTGCCTGCTGCGCTTCGTCG
>DPSD01000133.1:576-754 GCA_003538495.1 Accumulibacter sp. | reverse complement strand
TGCTGCGCTTCGTCGTCGCTGGGGCGAAGCTGGCGCCGCAGCGTATCGATCACCGGCAGAGCCAGCAGCCGCAGGCGAGGGTCGGCCGCGGCGAGGTGCGGCCGGTCGAAGTGAATGAAGTTGTGACCAATCAGGAAGCGGCAACCGTCGGCGAGTGCATCGAGGTGACCGAGCGCAG
>DPSD01000133.1:0-280 GCA_003538495.1 Accumulibacter sp. | reverse complement strand
TGACCGAGCGCAGCCGCCAGGTCGCCGCGATCGAAACGGACGGTTTCGCCAGTGTCGCCGCGTACTGCCGCCAGTTGCTGGATGCGTCCGCTGCGCAGACCGACTTCAAGGTCTATCGACAGGCAGTTGGGTTGGAAGGGCAGGGGGCTCGGCGGGTTTTCAGCAGTGCTGCACATGTTCGGCATGATACCCGCTGGCCTGGACGGCATCGCCATCGAGCGGTGCACAATTTCGTCAGCCTCAAGGTAGAGGCAATAGGGCGCGGGTCGTGTCGATATGG
>DPSD01000463.1 GCA_003538495.1 Accumulibacter sp. | reverse complement strand
GCTGCAGTCCCGAAGTGATGCAACTGGTCGAGGCGGCCATTGGCGAGTACCGCCAGCTTGGCGCCGAAACCGTCGCCGTCAATCTGCCGAGCATGCAGCTATCGGTTGCCGCCTACTACGTGATCGCGCCGGCCGAAGCCAGCTCGAACCTGGCGCGCTTCGACGGCGTGCGCTACGGTTACCGGGCCCCCGAGTACCAGGACCTCAACGACATGTACAGCAAGAGCCGCGCGCAGGGTTTCGGCGCCGAGGTCAAGCGGCGCATCCTGATCGGCGCCTATGTGCTCTCGCACGGCTATTACGACGCCTATTACCTGCAGGCGCAGAAGATCCGCCGCCTGATCGCCGACGACTTCAACGAAGCGTTCAAGGTCTGCGACGTCATCCTCGGCCCCACGGCACCCGGCACCGCGTTCAAGCTCGGCGAAAAGTCGGACGACCCGGTGGAGATGTATCTGAACGACCTCTACACCATTCCCGCCAACCTTGCCGGGCTGCCCGGCATGTCGCTACCGTGCGGATTCGATTCTCAGGGCCTGCCGATCGGACTACAGCTCGTCGGCAACTATTTCAGCGAGGCGAAGATGCTCAACGTCGCCCATCAGTACCAGCGCGCCACCGACTGGCACACTCGCCAACCGGAGGCTCTGCAATGAAGTGGGAGACCGTCATCGGACTGGAAGTCCACACCCAGCTCGCCACAAAATCCAAAATCTTCTCGGGCAGCAGCACCGCCTTCGGCGCCGCGCCCAATACGCAGGCGAACGCCGTCGACATCGCGCTGCCCGGCGTGCTGCCGGTCCTGAACAAGGGCGCAGTGGAATGCGCGATCAAGTTCGGGCTCGCGATCGGCGCCACGCTCAACCGCGTCAACGTGTTCGACCGCAAGAACTACTTTTATCCCGACCTGCCCAAGGGTTACCAGATCAGCCAGCTGGCGAAACCCATTGTCGAGGGGGGCGCGCTGAAGATCGTCGTGGACGGCGTGGAAAAAACCGTCAACCTCACCCGCGCCCACATGGAGGAGGACGCCGGTAAGTCGCTGCACGAGGACTTCCACGGCATGACCGGCATCGATCTCAACCGCGCTGGCACGCCCTTGCTGGAGATCGTCTCCGAGCCGGAGATGCGCTCCTCGGCCGAGGCAGTCGCCTACGCGCGCGCGCTGCACACGCTGGTGACCTGGATCGGCATCTGCGACGGCAACATGCAGGAAGGCAGCTTCCGCGTCGACGCCAACGTCTCGGTGCGCCCGGTCGGGCAGACCGAATTCGGCACCCGCCGCGAGATCAAGAACCTCAACTCTTTCCGCTTCCTGCAGCAGGCGATCGACTACGAAGTCCGCTGGCAGATCGAGACGCTGGAGGACGGCGGCCGCATCGAGCAAGCCACCGTGCTGTTCGACCCCGATACCGGCGAAACGCGCATGATGCGCAGCAAGGAAGACGCGCACGACTATCGCTACTTCCCCGACCCCGATTTGTTGCCGGTGAAACTCGACGAGCCGTGGATCGAGTCCGTGCGTGCCGCGCTGCCCGAGCTGCCTGCCGCGATGCAGGTGCGCTTCCAGAACGACTACGGCGTGTCGGCCTACGACGCGACCGTGCTCACCGGCTCGCGTGCGCTCGCCGACTATTTCGAGGCTACCGCACGAGCCTGCGGCCAGGGCAAGCTCGCCGCCAACTGGGTGATGGGCGAACTCTCGGCTGCGCTCAACAAGGCCGAGCTCGACATCGCACAAAGCCCGGTCTCCGCCACCCAACTCGGTACGCTGATCGCCCGCATCCAGGACGGCACACTCTCGGGCAAACTTGCCAAGCAGGTATTCGAAGGTCTGTGGGAAGGCGCCGGCGAAGTCGATGCCATCATCGAGGCGCGCGGTCTCAAGCAGATGTCCGACTCCGGCGAACTGGAAAAGATCATCGACGAAGTGCTCGCCGCCAACCCGAAGTCGGTCGAGGAATTCCGTGCCGGCAAGGAAAAGGCGTTCAACGCGCTGGTCGGCCAGGTAATGAAGGCCAGCCGGGGCAAGGCCAACCCGACGCAGGTCAACGAGCTGCTGAAGGGCAAGCTGCAGTAAAAACAAAGGGGCGCCGCTTGGGCGCCCCTTTTCACGACAACGCGGCCGGCTACTTGCCTGTCAGCTCGCGGAAGCGCAGCTTGTCCGCCTCGTATTTCTCGCGCACCTGCACCATGGCGTTCTGATTTTTCTGGATGGTGCGTTTCAGCTCCTCGCTTTCGCGAACGGCTTGGTCCAGCTGTTCCTGCAGCCCGGGGCCGACCTTGCGGCCTGCCTTTTGTACGTTGGCGATGCGGGTGCGCAGATCGGCCAGATTGGCATCGACCGCACCAGCCCGGATTTCGGCGCCCCGGATCATCAGCTTGTAGTTCTCCAATGCCCGGTCGCGCGCCAGGTCGATTTCCGCTTCGGTGGTATAGGTCTGGGTCAGTGCACGGTCGAGCTGCGCCTGCTTCTGCTGCTCGTCCTGGATGCGTTTCTGCTCGGCCTCGCGCTCGGCCTGGGCACGGCGCTCGGCTTCGGACTGCGTGCGCTTGATGATGTTGCCCTG
>DPSD01000455.1:10238-10666 GCA_003538495.1 Accumulibacter sp. | reverse complement strand
TCATCACCGCGGCACCGGGCAGCGACAGGCCGGTGACCAGCACGTAGGCGACGAAGAAGGCCAATGCTGCCTTGAGCGGCTGCTCCGCGCGCCAGGCCTCGATCGCCTGCTGTTGACTCTTGAAGTAGTCGAGACTCAGGAAACGGCCCAGGTCGAGTACGAAATAGGCCAGGATCAACCCGGCCAGAGCAGCCAGCAACAACAGTCGTCGAGTGTTCATGGCAGCCTTTCCGATCTTGGGGTGGTTATCAGCAGACCGCTCTGTCGCCTGGCGCAGCGGGCGTCTTACATGCTTCGCGGGGTGGTCGCGGACCCCTGCTACGAGCCCGTTCGGGGAAAGACGATCGGCGGCAGCGCCGAGAGATCGCTGATCTCGCCGTCAGGGGTCTCGGGAATCCGTTCGGCGGCCTGTCCGAAGCGGTTGCACC
>DPSD01000455.1:0-9968 GCA_003538495.1 Accumulibacter sp. | reverse complement strand
GTCCGAAGCGGTTGCACCACAGCACGCGAAAGCCGAAGGCCTTCGCCGAGTAGGCATCCCAGCCGTTCGACGAGAGGAAGCAGATCGCCGCCGGCGCAACGCGCAGGCGATCGCTCGCCAGCCCATAGACCGCCGGGTGCGGCTTGAAGGCGCCGACGTCCTCGACCGACAGGACGGCGTCGAAGACGCCGTCGAGGCCACTGCTGGTGACCACCGCCGCGAGCATCGCCGGCGTCCCGTTCGATAGAATCGCCAGCTTCATCCCCCCAGCCTTCAGCTCGCGCAGCGTGGCGGCGACCTCGGGATACGTTCCGAGGTGCAGGTAGAGGTCCATTAGCCGCGCCCGCAGGCCGGGCCGGTCGATCTGCAGGGTCGCCAGCGAAAAGTCGAGCGCGTCGCCGGTGACCTGCCAGAAATCCGCATGCCGGCCGGCGAGGCCGCGCAGCCAGGTGTATTGCAGTTGCTTCTGGCGCCATAGATCGGACAGCCGCTGCCAGTCGTCGCCAAGCTCGTCGCGCGCCGCCAGCGCTGCGGTGTTGAAGTCGAAAAGGGTACCGTAAGCGTCGAAAACACACGCTTCGACGCCGTTGAGCTGCAGTTTTTCCATGTTCTGTCCTTCCTGTGGTGGGGGTGCTGGCCGGAAGCGCCGCTACTGCCTCGACGGCCGGTTCAGACGCCGCACGACGGCGCCGCGGCGATGTCGTCGCCCAGCGCGCCGCCGCAACTCGACCCCTGTCCCGCCGTGCAGCCGTAGCAGTGATCGGCGACGCGGATCGCGCCGCCTTCGAGCGCCGCCGCGCTGGCCTCGGTGATGTGCAGGCGAGCGCGGCCGGGCTTGCCCAGCGGCAGGCCAAGCTGCTGGTTGAAGTCGCAATCGTAAACGTAGCCCTGCCAGTCGACCGACAGCAGATTGCGGCACATTACGTGTTCGAGGTTGTCGTCGCGGTGCGCGCTGCGCAGCAACTGCATGTAGCTGTTGAACTGGCCCTTGGAAATCAGCATCGACCCGAAACGCTGGATCGGCATGTTGCTCAGGGTAAACAGCTCGTTGAAGACGATGCCGAACTCCTGCCCGAGGTGTTCGCGGTAGGCTGCGGCCAGCGGTCCCTGCGGCGGCGGCAGCGTCGGCCCCTGCGGATTGAATACCAGGTTTAGCACCAGGCCACTGTCCGGCGCCGCGTAGCCGAGTGCGTTGAGGCGCTGCAGGCCGCGGATGCTGCCGTCGAAAGTGCCCTTGCCGCGCTGCCGGTCGACGTTCTCTTCGAGGTAACACGGCAGCGAGGCGACCACCTCGACGTCGTGCGCAGCCAGAAAATCAGCGAGATCGTCGTGCCCTGGTTCCTCCAGGATTGTCAGATTGCACCGGTCGATCACCCGCAGCCCACGCTGCCGCCCGGCGACGACCAGCCTGCGGAAATGCCGGTTCAGCTCCGGCGCGCCGCCGGTCAGGTCGAGAACCTTCACTTCAGGGCTGGCGGCGATGAACTCCAGCAGCGCATCGATGGTCTCGCCGGTCATCTCCTCCTTGCGTTGTGGGCCGGCGTTGACGTGGCAGTGCAGGCAGCTCTGGTTGCAGCGGTAGCCGAGATTGACCTGCAGCGTTTCGACCGAGCACCGGTGCAGGGCCGGGAACGTGCTGGTTGCGAGCAGGGGCAGGGTGGCGTGCATGATTATTCTTCTCCGTTGATCTTTCCGCCTTGGTCGACCGGCAGCGATGTTTCCTTACACCGCGATGAGGCAAGGAAGGTCCGCGCCCCGCCGGCGACGCGACCAGCATACGGCATTCCCGGCGCTTCCGCTCTGATCGGCGCGCAGCCTGCCGCCTTCCGCGTACGGGTTTCCAGGTCGAATGCCGAGCGCGGGGTTCGCGACGACGCATTGGCGGACACGATTCGGCGACTGGCCCTCACGGAAGGCCGATGCACGGGCCAGGCAAGCGTGCGCGCACTTGTGTTGTGGAAATCGGTCAAAAAAGCATGGCAGCGGCGATCCGCCAATCGATTCTGCACGGTGGTCTCCGATTGACCTGAGATCGCAGAGCTACCTATACTCCGGGCGGTGCCGCTGAATTTCCCGTTCTCACTCTGGTAAGGGGAAGCAAATCATGGGTCTGCGACTGAAATTCAATCTGGTGCTGCTGCTGGTCTTTGCTGCCGGCATGGGCGTATCGGCCTATGTATCGAACCGCCTGCTCGACGAAAACGCCAAGCAGGAGACGTTGCGAAGCGCCGGCCTGATGATGGAGTCGGCGCTCTCGGTACGTGGCTACACGGTCAAGCAGGTGAAGCCGCTCCTCGAATCGCAGCTGGCTACCACCTTCCTGCCGCAGACCGTGCCGGCCTACGCGGCCACGGAGATCTTCAGCGCCCTGCACAGCAAGTACCCGGACTTCTCGTACAAGGAGGCTACGCTCAACCCCACCAACCCGCGCGACCGCGCGGTCGATTGGGAAAGCGACATCGTCCAGAAGTTCCGCGGCGACGAACGTGTCACCGAGCTGATCGGCGAGCGTGAAACGCCGACTGGCCGGATGCTGTACATTGCGCGGCCGATCACCATCAAGGACGCCGCCTGCCTGGCTTGTCACAGCGTCCCTTCGGCAGCGCCGGCGTCGATGATCAAGATCTACGGTGGCAACAACGGCTTCGGCTGGAAGCACATGGAAACCATCGGTGCGCAGGTGGTTTCGGTGCCGATGTCGGTGCCGCTGGCCAATGCACAGAACACCTTCAAGACCTTCATGCTCTCGCTCGGGGGAATCTTTCTCGCCACCTTCGCGGTCCTGAACGTGATGCTGTCGCTGCTGATCATCCAGCCCATCTCGCGGATGTCGGCGGCCGCCGACAAGGTGTCGACGGGCGACTTCAACGTTCCGGAGTTCGTGTCGAGCGGCGGCGACGAGATTGGCGTGCTCGCCAACTCCTTCAACCGCATGCGCCGCAGCCTGCAGAAGGCGATCAAGTTGATCGAGTCCTGAAGGGCGGTGAAACACGTGTTGCCGACAACGAGCGATGCGCGACGCCAGGGAAAGGGAGGGCGCGCTGATCTCGCTACGTCAGCGCACGATGAGGGATATCGAATGGATGGGGGAGGAGTGAGCGAATGAGCAAGCAAGCAGCGCGGCCGCGTAGCAGGTTCGTTCATGGCCGCTGAGCCCCGAGCGACGAGGCCATGACCCTCCCCGAGCGTATCGGCAAGTACGAAATCCGTCGCGAGCTCGGCAAGGGCGCGATGGGCACGGTGTATGAGGGTTTCGACCCGGTCATCGAGCGTCCGGTGGCGATCAAGACGATCCTCGCCGAGTACCTCGCGAACGTCGAATCCGCGGCCGCGGTAGCGCGCTTCAAGCACGAGGCGCAGGCCGGCGGCAGGCTGCAGCATCCCGGGATCGTTGGCGTGTACGAGTTTGGCGAGGACCAGACGATGGCCTTCATCGTCATGGAGTACGTGCTGGGGCAGGAGTTGCGCAAGCTGATGCGCCAGCGCGGACGCTTCGCGATGATCGATGTCTTCGAGGTAATGAAGCAACTGCTCTCCGCGCTGGACTATTCGCACAAACACGGTGTCGTGCACCGCGACATCAAGCCGGCCAACCTGATGGTGCTCAGCGGCATGAAGATCAAGGTCATGGATTTCGGCGTGGCCCGGATCCAGAGCTCGTCGCTCACGCAGGTCGGCACGGTCGTGGGGACGCCGACCCACATTTCCCCCGAGCAGTTGCTTGGCCTGCCTGCGGATGGCCGTTCCGACCTGTGGGCAGCCGGGGTAATCCTCTACGAGCTGCTTACCGGGCGCGGGCCGTTTGTCGCCGAGACGCCGGTCGCGGTGATGCACAATGTCCTGCACGCCGACCCCGCACCACTCTCGGCAATCGTCCCCTCGATGCCGGCGGTGTTCGACGCGGTGATGGCACGAGCGCTGGCGAAGAAGCCCGACGAGCGTTTTCAGACGGCGCGCGACTTCGCCAGCGCGCTGGTGGCAGCGTTCGTCAAGAGCAAGCCGGTGGCCGGAGCCGCGCAGCAGGCCGACGGCAGCGCCGAGCCCTCGCCAGCGGCGGCCGGGGTGCTTAACGACGACGGGGCAGGGGCTGCAGGTGCCGCCAGCGGCAAGACCATGCCTGGGTCGCAGCCCTTGACCCTGCCCCCCGAGATGCTGGCCGAGATCGAATCGTCGCTGGTCAGGTCGATCGGCCCACTGGCCAAGGTGCTGGTCCGCAAGAGCGTGCTGCACGCCAGGAGCGTCGAGGAATTCAACTCCGAACTGGCGGAGAACATTCCGGAAGGAATCGAACGTTCCGACTTCCTGAAACGCATCGAGCGCTTGGAAAGGTCGTCACCATCAGCCGCGCTGCCGCTGCCGGCGCCGACCACTCCGAGGTCGCCGCAAGAAAGCGTCGCCGCGAAGCCGGCGGCGGTCTTCGATCCCGAAACACTTGCTGCCGCGGAACAGCGTCTGGCACTTTATGTCGGGCCGCTCGCCAAGCTGCTGGTCAAGCGCGCGGCGAGCGAATCTGGCGACCTGCGCGAACTGCACCGAAAGCTCGCCGAGCAGATCGACTCCGAGCCCGAACGCGCCGCCTTCCTCAAGGGACTGCGCTAGTCCTTGACGGGTGCCGCGGCGATTGCGGCGGGATCGCCCGGGCGCACCGGAACCGGTCCCGGCCCGCTGCCAGGGAGCGGCGGTCAGCGGGTGATCGGCTTGTAGCGAATGCGCTTGGGCTTCGCCCCTTCCTCACCGAGCCGCCGCTTCTTGTCTTCTTCGTACTCGTGGTAGTTGCCGCTGAAGAAGGTCCACTGTGAATCCCCTTCGCAGGCCAGGATGTGCGTGCAGATCCGGTCGAGGAACCAGCGATCGTGCGAAATGACCAGGACGCTGCCGGCGAATTCGAGCAGCGCGTCTTCCAGTGCGCGCAGCGTCTCGACGTCGAGGTCGTTCGACGGCTCGTCGAGCAACAGCACGTTGCCGCCAGCGATCAGCGTTTTGGCCATGTGCAGGCGACCGCGTTCGCCGCCCGAAAGCTGGCCAACGCGCTTCTGCTGATCGGAGCCCTTGAAGTTGAAGCGGCCAATGTAGGCGCGCGCCGGCGTTTCGTACTTGCCGACGGTGAGGAGGTCCGCGCCGCCGGAGATCTCCTCGAAGACGGTTTTCTCGCCCTCGAGGCAATCGCGGCTCTGGTCCACGTAGGCGAGCTTGACGGTTGCGCCGATCTCCACCTCGCCTGAGTCTGGGTGTTCGCTGCCGATCAGCATCCTGAAGAGGGTCGATTTTCCGGCACCGTTCGGGCCGATAATGCCGACGATGGCGCCGGGCGGCACGCTGAAACTGAGCTTGTCGATCAGCAGTCGGTCGCCGAAGGACTTGCTGACCTCGCTGAATTCGATGACCTTGCTGCCAAGACGGTCGCCAACCGGAATGAAGATTTCCTGCGTTTCGTTGCGCTTCTGGTACTCGACACTGCTCAATTCGTCAAAGCGCGAGAGACGCGCCTTGCTCTTGGCCTGCCGCGCCTTTGGATTCTGGCGCACCCATTCGAGCTCCTGCTTCATGGTCCTGATCCGGCCGGCTTCCTGCTTGGCCTCGGTTTCCAGCCGTGCTTCCTTCTGTTCGAGCCAGCTCGAGTAGTTGCCTTTCCACGGAATGCCCTGGCCGCGGTCGAGTTCGAGGATCCACTCGGCGGCATTGTCGAGGAAGTAACGATCGTGGGTGACGGCGACCACCGTGCCGGGGAAACGCACCAGGAACTGTTCCAGCCATTCGACCGATTCAGCATCGAGATGGTTGGTCGGCTCGTCGAGCAGCAGCATGTCCGGCTGCGAGAGCAGCAGTTTGCACAGCGCAACACGACGCTTTTCGCCGCCAGAGAGGGTCCGGATCAGCGCCTCCCACGGCGGCAGGCGCAAGGCGTCGGCTGCCAGTTCGAGCTGGCTGCCAAGGTCGGGGCCAGCCGTGGCGAGGATCGCCTCAAGGCGCGCCTGTTCCTCCGCGAGCCGGTCGAAATCGGCGTCGGGTTCGGCGTAAGCGGCGTAGACCTCATCGAGCTTGGCCTGCGCCTGAAAGACTTCGCCGAGGCCGGACTCGACTTCCCGGCGAACCGTGGCTTCGGGGTCGAGCTCGGGTTCCTGCGCCAGATAACCGATCTTGAGGTTGGCCATCGGCGTCGCTTCGCCGATGATGTCGTGGTCGAGGCCGGCCATGATGCGCAGAACCGTCGACTTGCCCGAACCGTTGAGGCCCAGCAGGCCAATCTTGGCGCCGGGGAAGAAAGAGAGTGAGATGTCCTTGATGATCTGGCGTTTCGGCGGCACGATCTTGCCGACGCGATTCATCGTGAATACGTATTGAGCCATGGCCTTGCTTGTCGATCAGGAGGTGGAAAAAGGTAAGAGCATCCGGCGGACGCACGTTGCGCGTCGTCCGGAAAGGGCAAGTCTACCCGAGACTGGTCGTTCGTGGCGGGCGGGGCTTCAATACGTCAAGGTACGGCCACGTCACCAAGGCGTTCGAGCTGAGTCGGCGGGGCTCGCAGGGGGAGGGTGGCGAGTGCTGCGGCGTTTAGACTGGCGCGACGCTTACTTCTCGACGAAAGCGCGCTCGATGACGTAGTCACCCTGTGCGCCGATGTGCGGCGAAACCTCAAAACCGCGACTGTCAAGCAGAGCACAGCAATCCTTGAGCATCGCCGGACTGCCGCAGAGCATCGCGCGGTCGCGCGCGGGGTCGAATGGCGGCAAGCCGATGTCGGAAAACAGTCGGCCGCTATCGACCAGTCGGGTGATCCGTCCCTGGTTGCGGAAGGGCTCGCGGGTGACCGTCGGATAGTAGATCAGCTTGTCGCGCAGCAGGTCCGCGAAGTACTCGTGCTGCGGCAACTCGCGTTCAATGAAGTCGCTGTAGGCGAGATCACGCTGCCAGCGAACGCCATGAATCAGCACCACTTTCTCGAAGCGCTCGTAGGTCTCGGGGTCCTGGATCAGGCTGATGAACGGCGCCAGGCCGGTGCCAGTCGACAGCAGGTACAGGTTCTTCCCGGGTCGCAGGTCACGCAGTACCAGCGTTCCGGTCGGCTTGCGGCTGACGACGATCTCGTCGCCGACTGCCAGGTGCTGCAGCCGGGAGGTCAGCGGCCCGTTCGGGACCTTGATGCTCAGAAACTCGAGGTGCTCGTCGTGGTTGGCACTGGCGATGCTGTAGGCGCGCGTCAGCGGTCGTCCCTCCTGCGGCAGGCCGATCATCACGAACTGGCCGTTGATGAAGCGCAACGCAGGGTCACGGGTGGTGCGGAAGCTGAACAGGGTGTCGTTCCAGTGACGAACCGAAAGTACGCGTTGGGCGGAGAAATTGCTCATCGTTCTGATCCTGGTATGCGGTCGATACTGGCTATCGTATTTCGTCGTGCTATATTTGTGAAACAGATTTTTTAAATAAACCATATCTGGTGGATAGATATGCGCTTCAGCTTGCGGCAGATTGGGGTATTCGTTGCTGTGGCCCGGTACGAGAGCGTTTCACGCGCCGCCGAGGATCTCTCGCTGTCACAGTCGGCAACCAGCACGGCACTTGGCGAGCTCGAGCGGCAGTACGATACGCAGCTTTTCGACCGCTTCGGCAAGAGCCTTCGTTTGAACGAACTCGGGCAGGCCTTGCTGCCACAGGCGGTCGAACTGATCGAGCGGGCGGCGGCGATCGAAAGTGCGCTCGAAGGTCATGCCGGGTACGGCAGGCTGCAGATCGGTGCGACGCTGACCATCGGCAACTATCTGGCGACGCTGATCGTCGCCGACTTCCTCAAGCGGCATCCGGAGAGCACCCTGCACCTCAAGGTGCACAACACGACGACCATCGTCGATCAACTGGCGCGTCACGAACTCGACCTCGGGTTGATCGAGGGTAGTTGCCGACACCCCGAGCTGGTCGTCGAGCCGTGGGTTGCCGACGAGCTGGTGGTCTTCTGCGCACCGGGACACGTGCTGGCGAGAAGGGGTTCGGCGACGCTGGACGAGCTCGCCGACCAAGCCTGGATCGTTCGCGAAAGCGGCTCGGGAACCCGCGAAACACTCGACCAGGCGCTGCGCCATCAGCATTGGCCACTGCAGGTCCGGCTGGAACTCGAACACACCGAAGCGATCAAGCGGGCCGTCGAATTCGGCCTCGGCATAGGTTGCATTTCACGGCTGGCACTGCGCGAGGCCTTCCGCCGAGGCAGCCTGGTGGCCATTGAAACGCCCGAACTCGATCTGCGGCGACATTTCCACTTCCTCTGGCACCGGCGAAAGTTCCAGACCGCAGGCATGCGCGAGTTCATCAGCCTGTGTCGCGCGATGACAGCGGGTGTCGAACGTAGTGACCAGATCGAATGGTCGTTCATACCGTAGGGCGCTTGGTTCGTGGTGGCCACGGTCGGGGGACCGGTTTGCGGCGCCAGGGCGGCGAGGGGCTTCGGCCGCCGAGTGCCCCACGTTCGGCGCGAGCTTCTCCTTTTGAGCGCCAATGGGTCCCCGTGGAGAGTGTCGGAAAAGTTTACAGGTAGCATCCGTGGAGAACGTCCGACGAGCACATCAAGCTGCTAAATCATGACGGTATCGTCTCATGGCATAACTTGTGCTTATGTTCCTTCGACCGCTGATCGTTCAAACGACCGGTGGTAACCGATACCCAACTTATACCGGAGGAATCTTCCATGCGCACCCTGCTATCCTTTGCCGTTCTTTTGACTTCTGCCATGCCTGTTTTTGCTGCCCCAACCTTCAACGTCCCGGAGCCGGAATCGCTGGCCCTGATCGCCCTGGCGGCCGCAGCCATGCTGGTGGCTCGTCGCAAGAAATAATCGCTGCGGATCGGGGGGCGCTGCAATTGGCGCCCCTTCTTCGTGTTTGGCGAGATTTCAGGATTGCTTTCGGCCCGTCAAACCGAAAAGCCGTACTTCAGCGAATCTGTTGGCAGCGCATCAGCAACTTCCTCGCGCTATTTCCACTGAAAATCGTACACCCAGGGAGCAACACTCATGGCCACATTCACGATTAGGGTCACGTCGTCAGCCACTAATGTAGCGGGCACCGCATACGGCCAGCAGCCGGACCTTGGCGCGCCGAGCTTCCTAGACATGATTGTCACTGGCAGCACTGACCCGACGATTCCCAACGGTGTGTACGACGCATACTGCCTCAATCCCCTGATCAACATCACCCTGTCGCCAACTTCGTATCTAGCGGAACAGGCAGCAGGCAACGTAGCGGCGTCCTTCGTGCCGATTGGCTTCAATTCGCTGACACAGACCCAGGTTGACCAACTCAACTGGCTGCTGGCGCAGAACTTCACCTCCGATCCCAAATTCGGCGGCCAGTTCAACTACGGTGAGGTGCAGACGGCGATCTGGAAGATTGTCGGCTTCACCGACGCCCAGATCGGTAGCGCCGGCCTGACACTCTTCCTGAACGACAACAATCGCAATGTTGTCAGTGCCGCCGACATCAACCTGCTCGTGTTCGAGGCTCAATCAGCCATCGCCAGCGGACTCGGCGTCTTGCCCACGGACGCCTTCTTCTCGACGGTCATCGACCCCGCAGGCAACGTACAGCCTCTGATCGTGCAGTTGCAGAGCGCCAAACTCGGCAACTTCGTATGGCTCGATGCCAACGCCAATGGCGTCCAGAATGCTGGCGAGGCTGGTGTAAACAACGTGATCGTCGAGTTGTACGACCACAACAACACGCTGGTTGCGAGCACGGTGACCGGCGACGACTTCAGCACTGTTGCGGTGGAGCAAGGGTACTACCAGTTCGCAGGACTCAAGGCGGGCAACTATCAGGTGAAGTTCGTCGCGCCGACAGCGACATTCCTTACCGTGCAAGACGCCAACGGCAACAGCCAAGACGCTGCCGACAGCGATGCGAATGTCGCGACTGGTTTCAGCCAGGTGGTCACCCTCGCCGCGGGGGAATCGAACCAGACCATCGACGCCGGCCTGGTGC
>DPSD01000688.1:922-5123 GCA_003538495.1 Accumulibacter sp. | reverse complement strand
GCAAGCTATCCACGCATCGTCGAACTCAACGCCGCGCCCGGCCTGCGGATGCACCTGCAACCGTCGTTCGGCAAGGGGCGGCCGGTGGGCGAGGCAATCATCGCCAACATCTTTGCCGATGGCGACGAAGCGCGCATTCCGGTGGTCGCCGTGGCGGGCACCAACGGCAAGACGACCACCGTCCGGCTGATCGCCAACATCCTCGGTCGACAGGGCCTGCGCGTTGGCATGACGACCACCGACGGCGTCTATATCCAGGGCCGGCGGATCGATACCGGTGACTGCAGCGGCCCGAAGAGCGCCAAGAACGTCCTGCTCCACCCCGACGTCGACGCCGCGGTGCTCGAGACGGCGCGCGGCGGCGTGCTCCGCGAGGGCCTCGGCTTCGACCGCTGCAACGTCGCCGTGGTCACCAATATCGGGCTCGGCGACCACCTCGGGCTTTCATACATCAGCACCGTTGAAGACCTGTCGGTGGTCAAGCGCGTCATCGTCCAGAACGTCACCCCCGAGACCGGCGTCGCGGTGCTCAATGCCGCCGACCCGATGGTCGCCCGGATGGCTGGCTCGTGCCCGGGCAAGGTCACCTTTTTTGCCAGCGACCGCAACCATCCGCTGATGGCCCTGCATCGCGCACAGCGCAAGCGCGTCGTCTACCGCGACCGCGACGCGATCGTCGCTTCGGGCGCCGGCGTCGAGCACCGCATCGCGCTGAGCGAGATCCCGGTCACCCAGAACGGCGCGATCGGATTCCAGGTCGAAAACGCGATGGCCGCCATCGGGGCCGCCTGGGCACTCGAGGTGCCGTGGGCGACGATACGCGACGGACTGGCCAGCTTCGTCAACGACGCCCAGACCGCACCCGGGCGCTTCAACGTTTTCAGCTATCGCGGCGCCACCCTGGTCGCCGACTATGGCCACAACCCGGACGCCATCCAGGCTCTGGTCGATGCCATTGAGAACATGCCGTCGGCGCCGGGCAGTCAGCGCTCGGTGGTGATCAGCGGCGCCGGCGACCGGCGCGATGAAGACATCCGCGGCCAGACCGAAATCCTTGGCGGCGCTTTCGACCGGGTGCTGCTCTATCAGGATCAGTGCCAGCGCGGGCGGGCCGATGGCGAAGTACTGGCGCTGCTGCAGCAGGGTCTGCTGAACGCCACGCGGACCACCGAGGTGCAGGAAATCCATGGCGAGTTCCTGGCCATCGACACCGCGCTGGCGACTCTGCAGGCGGGCGACCTGTGCCTGATCCTGATCGACCAGATCGAGGAAGCGCTCGAACACATCGCCAAACGGCTTGCCGAGGGCTGAGCCGCCGCCCGGTCAGGCCGGCCGGCGCGGCGGCGTCTGATAAGTCCAGGAAAAGCTGCCCGCCGAGCCGGCAAAGAGCTTCTTGCTCGCCGCGTCGGGGTTGCGCAACCTGAGCTTCAGCTCCTTGCCCGGAAGGTCAGTCAAGGGCGTATCGGTGCGGCGGACCAGCAGCGCATGAATTCGCGTCTCGCCGTCGACGCGATCGATCGTGCAGGCAATCGCGCGACAGGCCTGCTCCCGGGCATCCAGCGCTTCTTCAAGCTCGACGCCCGAGGCACTGGCCTCGGCCTCCAGTTCCCTGACCTCTTCGCCGAGTTGGGAGAGGGTCCGCAAGATCGGTGCGACCAGCGCCGAGAGGCGCCGCCAGCCGGCCTGCTGCTCGCTGCTCAGGCTCGCTTCGCGGCCTCGCAACTTGCCGGCCAACGCCAGATAACTGACCACGTCCTTCTCGCCGCGCAAGGCGTCGATCCTGGCGCGATGACTGCCAAGAACCTTCTCCTGCGCCGCGCAGTGCTGCTGCAGCGCGGCGATCCGTGCTTCGTCGCCGGACAGGTCGGGCACCTGCACCAGGAACACGTTATCGACTTCCCGGCGAGCGCGGGCCATTCGCACGTGGATGGTCTTGCCAGCCACGGCGCAGCCCTCGGAGAGGTCGGCGTGCAGCTGATCGGCGACGATAGTGCACTGGGTCGCGCGTTCGACGACCACCTCCCGAGCGACAATGACGCAGTTGTCAGCGCGTTTCAGCTTGACGCAGCCATGCGGCGCGATCAGCGTCGCTCCGGAAGCAAGGCCCTCGACGACGACGTCGCCGTCGTCGTTGCTAGCGCTGCCGCCGACCAGATTGTGTTTCAGCCAGACGACCCCGCCGGTGGACACGATATTGCCGAAGACGTCGGCAAAGGCGGTAATGCTGCGACAGGTGACGACGCGCTTCTCCTGGATTTCGCCGTGCTGTTCGTACGCCTCGCCAGTCAGCAGCAGATCGCCGGTGGTACGCGCGCTGACCCCCTCGTGACTGACGATCTTGTCGGCCACCGAAAACTGGTTGGTGCGCCGATCGATGTTGAGAAAGCCGGAAACCGACGCCAGCAGGTACTCGCCGTCCTTTTCGTGGCTGACACGGGTGCCGGGACCGGCCAGGCGCGCCAGGTCGAAATCCTTGGGCAAGGGGGCAGGCAGCTCGGCGCCGCTGACATCACGCCCGTCGACCCCCAGCGTGCGCGGCATTTTCTTCACCAGCCGAAGGCCGGCGGCGACTTGCGGATAGCGGGTCTCGAACTGGCGCAGATCCACCCGGTCGCCGAGCAGTCGGCGCGGCGCGTTGTTGCGGTGCAGACCGGGCGCCTGCTCGATGATTTCGGCATCCTTGCCGCGGACGAAGGGCCTGCTGCGGGCCACTACCCGCCGCTCGGGCTTGTCGAGCTCGAAGCCTTCCCTGACCATCGCCACGTCGATCCCGAAGCGCACGCCCTTGGCCCACGCATTGGCGATGAATTCGTCGAAATCGAGGACCGTACGCGTTTCAGGTGCCGCCGATCGACCGGCTACCAGCGGCTGATCACTGCCCTGCCCATCAGGCCCGTGCGCGGCCGTTGCCTCTAGATAGACCGGTTCGAACAGATAAACCGCCTCGCCACGGTCGACCCGGAACTCCTTGTAGAGCGACCGGCGCTCCGGCCGGAACTTCGCGATGTCGACCGCCAGGAACACTTCGTCGGCCGCCGTCCGAGTTGGATCGTCGCGACTCGCGGGATCGTCGTAGAGCAGCGACACCAGACGCGCGTAATCCAGTTCCCGGAAGTAGAGTCCCATGGCGATCACGCGGTTGACGAAATCCAGCAGGTCGGCAGTCGCCTCCAGTCGCGAAAGTGCCAGATACAGGCCGCCATCGCGCTGCACGAGATAGCGCGACAGGGCGATCTGTCCCTCCTCGAGGTCGGCGAGATTGCCGATGGCACTTGGCGGATCGTCAGGCATGGTGGCGGTCAGTTCACAGTGGGTAGCCGTTGCGGCCGTTTGCCGGAGCCTCGGGCAGTGATCGGAGGTACGCCGCGAGCCTACCAGAAACCGCCACCGAC
Organism: Accumulibacter sp.; assembly: GCA_003538495.1. Next base: position 1,731 of record DPSD01000688.1, on the reverse strand, counting down.
GACACGCGAGCCGGCTGGCGCCGGTCGAAAACGGTGCTCGCGAGCGCCAGTCGTCGGCCCAGACGGTCGTCGCCCGGTATCGCGATGAGTCGACCATTGGCACGTCTCACCGACCTGCGTCAGCCCAGCGACCGCCACTGCGTTATATTGATCTTCGACCGCGTACCGCCGGGTACGCGGCGAAACATTTTTTGTGAGCCTCGCCATGCCCAGCCTACGCCCCGCGACACCGCTGTTGGTCCTTGTCCTCGCAGCCTGCGCCAGCTATCCGCCCGAAGGGCCGAGCGTAATGGCGCTGCCCGGAACGGGGCAGTCGTTCGCCAGGTTCCGCGCCGACGACACGCTGTGCCGGACCTACGCCAGCCAGGCGCTGGGTGGCACGACACCGGCACAGGCCGGGGTCGATGCCGGCGTCGCCAGCGCCGCCGTCGGCACGCTGCTCGGTGCGGCAGTCGGTGCCGCGGTCGATGGATCGAGCGGCGCCGCGGTTGGCGCCGGCGTCGGCCTGCTCGTTGGCAGCGCCAGCGGCGTCGCCAGCAGCAACGCCTCGAGCTACACCCTGCAGCAACGCTACGACCAGAGCTACGTTCAGTGCATGTACGCACGGGGCCAGAAGGTGCCGGTGATCGGCAACTTCGCGCCGCCGGAGGGCTACGCCACCAGAGCCCCCGATGCCGGCCCGCTGCCGCCGCCGCCGCGTGGTGCGCCACCGCCTCCGCCGCCGCCTCGTGGCGCGCCACCGCCCCCCCCCCCCCGCCAGCGCCCCCCCCCCCCCCCCGCCCGCCCCGCCCCCCGCCCCGCCCCCCGCC
>DPSD01000688.1:0-678 GCA_003538495.1 Accumulibacter sp. | reverse complement strand
CTCGTGGCGCGCCACCGCCCCCGCCCCCGCGCTAGCGCCCTGCGCCGAATCGCCGGCGATGGCGGGCAAAGACGCTGCCGCGGATGGCGCGCCGATGACTTGCATGGCGTACACCGCGCACACCACGTACACTAGCCGCCCGATCGAACCGAAAGCCTGGCCATGCCACCCCCGACCCTCAAACTCCCGAAAAGGCCTGCCCGCGGCGGGGCGGTCGACGACCCCAGGTCGCCGGCACGCAAGCCGATCCGTGGCCAGTCGCAGCTGTCGAAGCAGGCTGCCAGCTGGCGTGGCGACGGCAAGTCGCCCGCAGCAGCTGCGCCCGGCAGCGCCGCCGGCCGGCCAGCCGGCAAGCCGCAGCGCTTCGCCAGCGAGCCAGGCGATCCGGCCGCCAGTCAGACCAGGCCGACCCGGCGCGACTTCCCGGCCACCAGCCAGACAGCGGCAGCCGAGACGCCGCCGCGACAGCGGCAGCACGGGACAGCCGAGCGGCAGCCACCGCTGACCGTCGCCGACCCGGTGGCCGAAGGCGGCAGGGACCGTTTCGCTGGCGGACACACGGCCACCGAGCGCCCCGACCAGCCGGCCAGGAAGGGCTACCCGCCGCGCGGCATCGCTCGCAGCACCGGCGTCCGCGCCGCGCCTCCTGCGGCGCAGCGCCCGGAAAGCGACTCGGCG
>DPSD01000163.1 GCA_003538495.1 Accumulibacter sp. | reverse complement strand
GACGCAGGTCTGCAGACCCATGCTCTTGACGGCCCGAATCATCTCGGTCACCTTGGCCAGGTCCTTGTCCTTCGGGCCACGCCAGGCCGCACCCATGCAGAAGCGCGAGGCGCCCTTGTCCTTGGCCGCTTGCGCAGCGGCGACCACCTGGTCGAGCGGCATCAGCGCCTCACGCTCGGTGGCGGTGCTGTAGCGGGCGGCTTGCGAGCAGTAGCCACAGTCTTCGGAACAGCCGCCGGTCTTCACCGAGAGCAGCGTCGAGCGTTGAATCTCGTTGGCATCGAAGTTCTCGCGGTGCACCTGCTGCGCGCGGAAGAGCAGGTCCATCAGCGGCAGCTGGTAAAGTGCTTCAACTTCGGCGATACTCCAGCGCGGTGCCGTGGCGGTCGATAGCGGGCGCTCAGGGGTGATGGTGGCAGCTTGCGGAATGGCGTTCATGGGCGAGACCTGTGGGGTTGGGGTAAGGTGAGGCCCGTTGTCATGGATTCGGCACGAGCCCGTCAAGGATGCCAATCTTAACTCAAACTGCCAGGATGTTTGTCTCCTCGTGCGCGCGCCTGCTGACGCAGGATTGCCTGCTATGCAGCGCCGCGAGCGGCCCCAGCCTGCTTTGCCGCGCTTGCGAGGATGATCTGCCGCGACTTCCTGACGCACGCTGTCCCCGCTGCGCGCTGCCGACGCCAAAAGGTGAAACCTGCGGCCGATGCCTGGCCAGGCCACCGCACTACGACCTGACGCTGGCTGCTTTTCGTTACGACTTTCCGATCGACAAGCTGGTCCAGTCATTCAAATACGGACATCGCCTGGCGCTCGCCAGCTATTTCGGGCGACAGCTTGCCGCGCTGACGGCAAGCGCTCAGGCGGACCTGATCATTCCCGTACCGCTACACCCGCTGCGCCTGCGGGAGCGAGGCTTCAATCAGGCGCTCGAGCTGGCACGTCCGGTCAGCAAGGCCTGCAGAACGCCAATCGACGTGCTGAGTTGCCGTCGAATTCGCCACACCGCCACCCAGGCCGATCTGCCCTGGAGGGAAAGGGCGAAAAACGTCCGTGGCGCCTTCCACTGTTCGGCGGACCTGACCGGCAAACGGCTGCTGCTGATCGACGATGTGATGACTACCGGCGCTTCGCTGGACGAGCTGGCCCGCACCGTGAGACTGCACGGCGCAGAGCACGTCGCGCTGCTGGTGCTGGCCCGCGCCCTGCCGTTCAGGTGATTGCATCGAGGGTCTTGGCCGACGCCAGGCACGCGACAACCGCGTCGTCAGCTGCCGCAGGCGCTGCCCGCGGTGTCACTCACAGGTGCTCGAACTCGGCGATGTCGGCCTCGGGGCTGTTCGCCGAGGCGGCAAATGCGATGATCCCGCTACCGTGCAGGACCAACTCCTCACCGCGAAGAAACAGTTCCGGCCCGCCGCTGACCGTCACGAAAGTGCCATTGGTGCTCTGATCGCGGAGCACGAACTGCTCGCCTCGCCGCTCGATCCGCGCGTGATTGCGGGATGCACGGCGATCGCGAATGGTGATCTCGCAGCTGGAGTCGCGGCCCATCACCACGCGCGGACGGTTCTTGTCCAGCAGTTTCACTTGTCCGCCGTATCGCAGGCACAGTCGCAAGCTTCGTTCCTTGGCCGGCTTCGGTGCGAGTGCCGGCGCGAGTGTCGGAGCAAGTACCGGGGCCGCGACGATGGCTTCGGCGGTGGCCTCGCTGGCGACCGCTTGCGGCTCGGCACAGAGGACCTGGAACAGACCTTGCTGTTGCGATAGCCCCGCTCCCGCTGCTGCTCCCGGCTGCGGCTCTAAGCAACGCGTCGACAACTGCAGATGCGACGACAGCAGTGCCCTGGTCTCACCGCTGGTCAGGATCTGCCCGGCTGCCGCCAGTCCGGCCAGACGCTCTGCGATACGCAGTCCGGCACCGGCAAGCTCATCGCCCTCCTCGAGCAGCGGTCCGTGATGGAAGCCGACGCGGATTGCCAGTTGGACGCCGGAAACCGGCGGCAGGTCGGCGACCCGCCGGTGCATGGCGATGGCCGCCTGACACGCCTCTTCGGCGGTCTCGAACACGGCGGTGATTTCATCGCGACCGGTCCGCACGATGCGCCCGCGAAAACCATCGATGCCACGGGCCATCCGCTTCCGGCAGCGCTCGACAGCGTGCAGGGCCTCGGCGCTGCCACGCTTTTCGAGTAGTCTGGCGCTACCGTCTACGGCGGCCAACAGCACCGACTGCATCCTTTCCTGGCTGCTCATGATTGCAGCAGCACCAGCGGGATCGTTGCCGGGAACGACCAGGACGCGTGCGGCGGTCGCCGGTCGACTATCGAATCGCCGCCGTCGATCCTCGCCAGATCGCCACCGGGGTGCAGGCTCTTGAAGTCGAAAAGCGCCTGGTCCGCCAAGTGTGAGGGCACTATTTTCTGCAGCGCCGAAAAAACCACCTCGGTGCGCCCGGGAAAGCGGCGGTCCCAGTCGGCCATCATTTCCCGGATCTTCTGGCGCTGCAGATTGTCCTGCGAACCACACAGATTGCAGGGAATGATCGGGTAAGCCATGCCGCGCGCGAAACGCGCGATGGCCTTCTCGCTGCAATAGGCCAGCGGCCGGATGACCACGTGCGCCCCGTCGTCGGTGAGCAGTTTGGGAGGCATACCCTTGCGTTGGCCGGCGAAGAAGAGGTTGAGGAACAG
>DPSD01000376.1 GCA_003538495.1 Accumulibacter sp. | reverse complement strand
GAATGCGGCACCGCCGCAGAACCCGTCGAGGCAGTCCCGGCGGGGGGGGTCCTTGCCGTGCAGCCGATCAGGCCTTGCGACCGGAGGAGATCACACCGTAGAGGACGGCGCCGATGACGGCACCGACGATCGGGGCGACCCAGAACAACCAGACCTGACCCAGGGCAGCCGGTTGGCCGTTCAGGAACAGAACCAGCGCCGGCCCCGTGCTGCGGGCGGGATTGACCGAGGTGTTGGTTACCGGGATGGAGATCAGGTGGATCAGGGTCAGGCCCAGGCCGATGGCCAGCCCGCCGAAACCAGCAGAAGCAGCCTTGTCGGTCGCTCCCAGGATGATGATCAGGAACATGGCGGTCATGACCACCTCGGTCACCAAGGCCGCCATCATGGTGTACTTGCCGGGCGACAGGTCGCCGTAGCCGTTGACCGCCAGACTGTTGGCAGCCAGGGTGAAGCCCTCGTGGCCGCCGGCGATGATCAGCAGGACAAAGGCTGCGGCGATGGCACCGAGAACCTGGGCGATGATGTAGGCGGGCAGGTCGGTAAAGCTGAAGCGGCCGCCTACCGCCAGCCCGACGGAGACCGCCGGGTTGAGATGGCAGCCGGAGATATGGCCAATGGCGTAGGCCATGGTCAGAACGGTCAGGCCGAAGGCCAGTGCCACGCCGGCGAAGGCGATGCCCAGGTTGCCGGCCTCGGGGTGCAGAAACACGGCGGCCAGAACGGCACTGCCGCAGCCGCCCAAGACCAGCCAAAAGGTGCCGATCAGTTCGGCCAGGGATCGTTGAAATAAAGGCATTTGCGAAAGTCTCCTCGTCAAGGATTACGGGTGAATCGAGGAGCAGGCCAAGAGTGCTGCTCCCCAAAGTCGCTTCCGGATACGTGAAATGCGCTCTTGCCCCGTCGCCGTACCTTGCGGGCATCCGCCTGTAGGCGCCTGATTGCGCGGTCGCAATTTTATCAGGCTTCCGCATTTGCGAGCATCGAGTTGCGCCGCCAGAATACCGACGCTATCTCGTCATTGAACGGCGTGATGCCGTTGTCCCGGATTAAATGACGCTCCAGGAATGTCGCCACCACTGAGCGCATACACCGGTGTACCGCTTGAATGGTGGGTGTAGACTCTGACAGCAGGTACCTACCGGGACCATCGCCTGGTCAGGGTCGTCAGCGACAGTTCTCGCTGCTTGGCCGCCCTCCAAGCGAAAGAATTGGTCAGAACCGGTTCAACGGCTGCTTACTGGTGGTTTATTCATAGCGACGGCGGCTTTGGAGAAAAATCCTCATCGGCCGCTGATGGCCGTAACCCGCCCGGCGCCAAATGCTCAGGCTGCCGTAGCCATGTGCATATCGACATGGATGTCACAAAACGGACAGCGCAAGGCGCCGGCCTCGGTGCGCTCGACCAGCCCCAACATAACGAGTTCTGCTGCATCCTCGTGCACACGTTTCACGTCACGTCCAAGACGGCGTGCAAGTTCGCGAACCCCGACCGTGCCGCCGTCGTGCTGCAAGGCCTGTACGATGCCCCAGCGCCGTTCGGTCAATCTTCCAAAAAAGGCGGCTGGCGTCTCGAAGTTCAGGGTCTCTCCCTCATAGCTCGAAGCTGTCGCTGCCTTTCCAGCCTGGCGCAGGGCCGCTCGCCAGTCTGAGCCTAACGTGATTGTCAGTCTGCGTTTGGTCATCGCGTCCTCCGTTTATCCACTTCCTTGATGAAGTCCTCGATCAACTGATCGATCGTAGAGAAGCGATAGGGAAACTCCTTGCCGTCAAGATGGCAGTGATCGCCCTTGCCTTTCTCGTTGTCAAAGCCGACGACCCGGGCTCCATCGACGACATACACGAGCCGGTACTTGAAGCCATGCGCTGTTGGCGGCACGGGTACAGGCAGGCGCCAAACAATCATCTGAATGATGCTATCGTCTTCGGCGACATCCTTGAATTCAGTGACGAGGGTCGCCTTCATGTTGGCGATCATGACATCGCCAGATGCTCGTTGTCAATTTCGACAACATGCAGGCTCCAATACACCGCAGCGTTGAGTGGTGACCATGAGCGAACTACCGCTAATCGAACGACCAAGTCGTTGGACGGACGAACGGCAGTTAATGGCGGGGACGGTGAATTCGCCGGAGTGCCAGTAGGCGGCCGTTGGCCTCAACAACGTTTTTGGCAACGACCGCTTTGGAGCGCCAGGCTGACAGCGTGCTCCCGGCCAATTGCTGTCGTTCGATGATTCCGGATAGCAGCCATCTGAATATTTGCTGTACTTCGCAAGCTGCCAGAGGTCCGATGCACACAACTCGGCCTCAGCGGTCATTGGCGCCACACTGTGCGGACGGCCGATATGGAACCTTTACCGGCCACCCGGTGGCCAAGCACGCCGAACGGCGGCTTCGATCGTTTCGCTACGCCCGGTTCCGACCCTAAGCGGTCCGTCACCGTGGTACTCTGGTATGTCAGCTCGTTGGACGAAGCGGACCTTGATCTCGGGATGGCAAGACCGCCGCAGCCGACCCTGGGCAGTCATTCGACGATTGACGATGGGTTGCAGGTTCGGAGTTACTATCCGTGATAGCAGTTAAGTTTCCTGTCATTTGACGAGAAGGCGACAACATATGGCATTGACAAATCCTCAAGGGTTTAATGCACAAAGGACAGCAGATGATCGATCTGACCGCTGAACAGAATGAAGTCGTCAATGGAATCATGGCATGGATAAAGGATGACAAAAAGCCGATTGCGATCCTGAGAGGAAGCGCTGGAACGGGGAAAACCACCCTGTTAAAGGCTGTGGTGGAGAAGCTATCCGAGAGTAAAAAAACATACTCGTTGTTAGCGCCTACTGGGCGAGCTGCCCGAATTTTGGGGAAAAAAACTGGCAAGCAATCCAAGACAATACATTCAGAAATCTACGAGCTTGGCGACATCAAGGCAAACGATGACTCTGATGCCATTCAAGGCGAGCTGGATTCCCCA
>DPSD01000667.1 GCA_003538495.1 Accumulibacter sp. | reverse complement strand
CGTCTTGTCAATGAGATAGTTTGCGCGGCGTGCTGTGGCTTGGGCGTAGACGGAAAGGTCGACCTTATTGGTAACGGACAACTCCTGGGGGGACAAGGCTTAGCTTCGACTGAATGGACGGCGCGCAGCAAGACCGACGTTCAGCTTTCGCCGATTCCGGAACCGGCCTCCTTGTCTCTGCTGGGAGTGGCCTTGGCAGGAATGGGCGCGATGCGTCGCAGGAAACTCGACAAGTAACAGGAAAAACGGCATTGTCTCTTCAAAGCCTCCTTCACCGGGGGCTTTTCTTTGTGGCCAAGCACTACCTTCGATCGACGACTTCAGGGGTCTTCTTCTTGCAGGTTCCGGGGAAGGGGTTGTTCAGTGAGCGCCCGACCTGTTGCAGAATGGTTCCCCAATGGCCGGCTTCTGCTTGACGGAAAAGCGTCATGTTTGGGTACCATGATGTGTGCGTTCCCGCCATTCTCCATCGCCAATCAGGAACGATGGGCAGCAGCGTCCACACCGGGGTTCCAAGCGCGCCGGCGAGGTGGACAGTCGAGTTGTCGACGGAAATGACCAGATCCAATGCTGAAATCTGAGCTGCCGTGAAATCCAGATCGAGCAAGGGGTTCACGTCTGGCCATGTGTGAATGGGTACTCCAAATGTTTCGCGGACCCGTTTTATCTCGGCAGACACTTCACCGTATTGCAGGTTGACGAAATGGACCTTGTTCACCGCGAGGATTTCTCCCCATGCCGAGAGCGGAATGGATCGCTTGGAACGATTGATCGGGTCTGCGCCGCCGAGCCACGATACGCCGACTTTGAGACCGGCGCCCAGTCCATCGAAGCGGCGGCGCCATTCGGCAACCAGGGCTGGGTCGGCAAGCAAATAGGACCGTCGCTGTGGAAAGCAGGCCATGTCTGGACGGAAGTAGGCTGGCAAGAAAGAGGCAAAGATGTGATATTCCTCGGGCGCCACAAGACCGATGATCCTCTGCTCCCCTACCTTGTCCATCCCGAAAATTCGTACCGAGGGGAAAGATCGTTTGAACAGGGATACGAGTCTGCGGTCGCAATGAAGCGTGACTACCGCCGCCTGATCTGAGATCTCGGGCAGGCAGGAAGCGAACATGACTTCATCGCCCACTCCCTCATTCGCGTAGATCACGACGTGGTTGCCTGCGAATGGCGCGGTGTCGGCAATCGGGTCAGGGAGACGAACCGGCGACCTCGTGAAGAGCTGTAGCCAGTGTGGCCACCCTTCCAGGTAGTTCCCGGTGAGGAGAAGTGTGGTTGCCAAGCTGGCTAGGAATGCCTTGTCGTCTGGTCTGGCCCTGAATGCTGCTCGCAGATGCTCCAAAGCTTGGTCAAGATTTCCTGATTCTCTGAAGATCCGTCCCAGTTCGTGGTGGCCATCGGCGTCCCCTGGCTTGCGCTGCAGGTATCGCTGCAGGTACACCACCGCGTCATCAACCTGACCGAGGCTGCTCAAGGCAAGGGCAAGCCCGAAGTAGGCGAAGGATAGGTTCGGATCGAGCCTCAGCGCGTGGCGATAAGCCACTACTGCGGAGGCGTGATTGCCCAGTGCGCGTTGCACGTTTGCCAAGTGATAACGCAGATACGCAGAGTTTCTATTCAGGTTCACCGCGGTGCTGAACAGCGTTTCCGCTTCGGCGAAGTTGTCCTCACTGACAGCGATGGCACCGAGCAGGTGATAGGCATCGGCGCTTTTCACGTCGAGTTCTAGCACACGCCGGGCGGTATCGCCGGCATCCCGATGCGCGCCAGCCTGAAATTGTGCCTTCGCTCTTTGCAGGAGGTTTGCGACCAACTGCTTGGTACTGATGGAGCCTGGGCGCCAGCCGGGAAATAGTAACGGGCCGTGAACTTTGTCAACCATGATGTCAATTGCGAAGAAAGCTGTCAGCCCGTTGCCGGCCTGTCCGAATCACTGGCCTCTCGGCACGCCCGAGCCGGAAAACCATTAACGGGGTTTCATCGGTCAGGTTCGTCCATCCCCGACGCAGCGCTTCGGCTGTTTCGGCTGGTACCTCACGGTATTGCGCCAACGACAGCAAGGCAGAACCGGCGAAAGGCTGAAAGGCGAGCCCAAGCGTTTCGGCCTCCAGCCATATCCGTTCGAGAGCTCTGCCGACGGCGGGTGCGCCACGCTCGATCGGCAAGCGGGTGGTCAGGACGCCCAAGTGAGGGGCGAGGCGACATGGGAGATAAGCGGCCCGCAAAGCTAGTGCGTGGTGGAAACCGATTTTCCTGAGGCGATTCATTACTGACCAGTGCCTGAGCTGGGTAAATGCCCATCTGGCTCCCGGTTCCACGGCCAGTGCTGCCGGCGGCAGGCCGACCTCGGCTGAAGCGTGCCAGCCCACATCAAAGCGAACGGCCGAGAAGATATCCGCGTGCATGGCTTGCGTATTGAAGCGCTCGGCTTCAGCGATCCGGATGAGGTGCAACAGTTCGGCGCGCTGCTTCGGGTTGTCGAAAAAATGGAGGGTAACGCCGTCGATTCCTTTGGCAAGCTGTCGGAAATTAGCCAGGTCAACATCGGCCAAGGCCGGACCGCGGAAGATGACACTGCGATTGGTATGACGTGCAGAAATCGCTCCATCAAGGGCGGTCTGGTTGGGGTCGCTGCGACCCAGTCGCAATTCGGCTATCAGTGCGGGCCGACTTGCATCGGGGTACCATAGCACATCCGCATGGTAGCCCAGCCGAGCGGCGCGAATACCCATATTCTCGACCACGGCGCCGAAGGAAATCAGGCTCAGCACCTTCTTGTGGTATGGGGTGGCTAGGTAGGCCTCGGTACCGAAGAGCAGCAGGCCATCGCCCTCTGCACGAAGCTCGAAACAGTGCTGGTTGTCGGCGGAAGGCGCAAGAACGCCGGCCTGAATGATGCTCGACAGGTCGGAAAAGGGAATTCCAATCAGCGGCAGTTTCCGGTTCAACACGTCCATTTTCTTACTGGATGCAAAGCGTCCCAGTTTATCTTTCGGCGGTGTGTGCTCATGCGCGAGCCTCGGCAAACCTCGTACAATCGGAAAGGACAGCGGTAGCGGTGACAAGCCTGTCGTCCGCTGCTCCCGCGGGCAAAAAAAGAACTCAAGGCTTCCTGCCGACGATCAGTCCGTGATCGCGCAGTAGTCTGTGCCGCCGTACGTCATGGAACCCGGCGTCGCGCATCCAGGTTTCGTACTCGTTCCAGGTGTAGAGCATTCCCGCACCCGTTGCCAGCGTCAGAAAGTAGGGGGAGCCCACCGCTGCGCTGAAGGGACCGCTCTCGTCGTCGTGCTGCATCATGTTGAAAATAACGACCTGCCCACCTGGCGGCAGCGAGTCATAGCACTTCTTGAACAATTCGCGGTCCTGCTTTTCGCTCCAGATCGTAAAGAAGTGCGCAAACATCAAGCAATCCGCGTCCCTTGGGAAGGCGTCGGCGAAGCACTCGCCGGGAACAGCATCGAGGCGGTTGGCCAGCCCGGACGCGGCAATGTTTTTCCGCGCGATCTCGCAAACGGTAGGGGAGTCGAAGACGGTGGCTCGGAGGTGCGGCCATCGGCGCGCGATCGCGATGATATTCGTCCCGTCGCCACCGCCAACGTCGACGAGGTGCTTCACTCCCTTCATGTCGATAAACCTAGCCAAGTCTGCGTTGGCCTGAACAGAAAGTTCCTGCATGGCTTCCTGAAAAATCAACTCGACCTCGGGATCGTGCGCCAGGCGCTGGTAGAGAGTCGGTTCATCCCCCGCGAATTCCTTCAGGCCGACATTCTTGTACTCGCGAACGGCTTCCAGCATCCAGTAGAGCCCTTTGTACATGGCGCGGTGTTGCAGTTCCACGTAGGCAGTGATCTTGCGCGGACTGTTCTTGTCTAACAACAGTTTTGAGACATAGGTATTTGAGTATTTCGCGCCGCTCTTTCGGAGCAGCCCAGTGACCGTCAGCCCCAGGACCATGATTCGAGCCGGCTGCTCGGCGATGCCGAGGCGCTTGGCAATTTCCTGTCGGGTCAGCGGACCTTCCTGGGCGAGGAGCGTGAAGAGATCGAGCTGAACCGCCGTACGCAGCGTCTGAAAGAAAATGTGGCCGCCGAAGACCAAATACAGACGCTCGACTTGTCGCCGAAGCAGAAAGCCCTCGAAAAACCTGGTGACAGGTAGAGCGACGTGTTTTCCCCATAGCCTTGCGAGTGCACTTTGTGGGCCGGGTTCGTGTGAAATTGCCATTTGTAGGTGTGCTCCTATGGTTTGAAGATCAGGTTGCCAAGTTGTCGCCGGCAGTTGGTTTCAGTCGCCGATTGATGTAGTTGACCAGCCAGCGACGCTTGATCCTCTGAAGCAGGTTTCGATTTCCTCCGAACAGGCGTCTGCGGACCAAACGACCGAGATACGCGTCAAATTGGTGGTAATACGGCGCTGCATGAATGCGTCCGCGCGCCAAGAGGATTTTCAGCACTTCGGCGGCAATGACGCCGGATGCCAAGTGGCACGCCAGTCCGGCTGATGGACCCGTGTGATTCTCGAAATCCAGGTAAGATAGATCCATGTAACTCCGCTGCAGGGACGACGGGGCCATACCTGCCACGTAGGCGACGAAGCTTTCAACCTTGTCCATTTGATCGCTAAGGTCGAAATAGCGGTCGAACGTCACGCCATGAGGATCGAAGATCACCCATACGGTACTGAAACCGACGGGTCCTGCGCCCAGTGCGTGTATTCCGCGTTCCCGCGCTTTTCGGAATAGCAGACGGCGCAGACCGATCTCAAAAGCGTCAATTCCGTCCACCATCACGTTGGCACCTTCGAGAAAAGCGTCTGCATTTCCTTGCCCGATGGGTTCACGAAAAACGCGTATATCCGCCTCGGGATTGATATCGTGCACGATCTGGCACATGACGTCCGCTTTGAAACGTCCTTCGGCAGACAGCGTTGCACCGTATTGCCGATTGGTGTTACGCGTTTCGAAGACGTCCGGATCAGCAATGGTGAATTTCCCGATCCCCAGTCGGGCAAGCGCGACCAAGTCGATTCCGCCCACCCCCCCCAGTCCCACGACCGCCACGCGGCTCGTCCGCAACTTTTCTTGCTCCGCAGGAGTGATCAGTCCCAAGTTGCGTGAGAAGGCTTCCTGGTAGGACCATACCGACCCACTTCCTGGCAGCAATCGATTGTCCGCAGAAGGTGCCGCTGCCGTCAGTTCGGCCGAGTCGTTCATGGAGATAAGCGCGGGCGATCAATTACGTCATGTTCGGAGAGCAAGGCGTGGGTACGCCAGAGTTCGACACTTTTGAGCCTGAGTTTTTGATTATTATAGGTTAGCGTGTTCTGTAGTGACACATTTAAATCCTTAAAATTCAATAAGTTATGTAGAATCTCGGATTGAACACATAAAAGTGTAGCACATGAATCGGTGTTGCAAACAGAACATGGGTTGAGTACGGTTACTGTTTGCGATGGTCTTTTGGCCAAAAATGTTCACGCAGCGTGATGTTCTGGGGTAGCCAACCATCATCGTTCGTGACCAAGATGTGGCGAGCGCTGTGGGTTGACTGCTGCCAAGGAATCGCCGACTCTGAATGAAAATTCCTTTCGGAGACGACGATGAATGATGCGCTGGTATTGGATGCTCGGTTCCACAGGCTCTTGGTTGAAATCGACCAAGAACTGGCTAGCAGGATAAAAGAGCTGGGTTGTTCTCATTGCGATGGCAAGTTGCACAGCGCGCAGTATCCCCGGAAGCCACGTGGCTGGCAGGATGGAGAGGTGGTGAGCGAGACACGGTTCAGCTATTGCTGCGACAAGTGCCGTCGGCACACGACGCCCCCCTCGGTTCGCTTCCTTGGGCGGCGAGTGTACTCGGCGGCAGTCCGGGTGATCACCCTCAGGGTCGGAGTAGAGTAGCGGGCAGGCGAAGGTAGGTAATAAGGGCCAAGCTCACATTCCCAGCGAAAGCTGCTCTGTACCCCCGGCTTTCTCGGCTGACCACGCGGTCGGGCTTCGCGTTGCTGTCCAGTCCACCTTCTTGATGCTGTCGAGAAACCGGGAA
>DPSD01000031.1:1634-21416 GCA_003538495.1 Accumulibacter sp. | reverse complement strand
ACGCCGTTACGGACTTGGCGGCGCTTCCGCCAGCACGCTCGAGGAAATCGCGTTTGATCTGAATCTGACCCGCGAACGTGTCCGCCAGATACAGATCGAGGCGCTCGACCAGCTTCGCCGGATCATCAGGCGTGGCGGTGTGAGCCGCGACAATCTGCTTTAGGGCCGGGCCGACAGCCGGTTGTCGCGCACTTCGCGCAGCGCTTCCGCCAGCTGAAAAACGGACATGGCGTAGAAGCTCGAGCGGTTGTAGCGGGTGATCACGTAGAAGTTGTCGAAGCCCAGCCAGTATTCGGTCGCTTCATCCGGGGTGACCAGGTCGATCAGTGCCGCCGGCCGGTCAGCGTCGTCGTCGGCGGCGACGACCACCCCACGCGCTTCCAGCTGTCGCACCGTCAGCGCCGGCTTGATGCCCTCGGCGAGCAGCGCCGCGGGGTCGCCATTGAGCCGCGCCGGGACAGCCACCGGCGCGCCTTTCTGCCAACCATGCTGCTGCAGGAAGCGGCCGACGCTGCCGATGGCGTCGGTGGTACTGCGGCGCAGGTCGATGCGGTCGTCGCCATCGAAGTCGACCGCGTAGCGGCGCTGGCTGCTCGGCATGAACTGCGGGATGCCGATCGCGCCGGCGTAGGAGCCCTTGATCTCGAGCGGGCTGACGCCGTTCTCGCGGGCCATGAGCAGAAACTGTTCCAGTTCGCCGCGGAAGAAATCGGCCCGCGGCGGGTAGTGGAAAGCCAGCGAGGCGAGGGCTTCGAGAACGCCGAAGCTGCCCATGTTCTGGCCGTACTCGGTTTCCACGCCAATGATCGCGACGATGATCTCGGGCGGTACGCCGTAGATCGCTTCGGCGCGTTGCAGGATCGCGCCATGTTCGTTCCAGAAGCGTTGGCCACCTTCGACGCGGCGCGGATTCACGAAGCGTTGGCGGTAACGTTGCCACGAGCGCTGTTTCGCGGGCACGGCCGGCGGGCGGATGGCGCGCAAGACGGTCGCGTTCGGCTGGATGGCGGCAAACTGACGCGTCAGGTGCGCGATGTCAAAGCCGTACTGCTCGTGCATGCTGACGATGAAGGCCTTGACTGCCGGCTCGCCGCTGAACCCTGCTGCCGCCTGGCCGGCGTGGCCGCTCAGCGGCGACAGGCTGCCGAGCAGTCCGAGCAGCAGCGCGGTGGGTAGTCTTTTCAAGCTTGTTTTCTCCTTCGGGGTGGCAGTCGATGGCGGCATTGCTGCAGCTGGCGCAGCGTGTCCGCCGCGTTCCGGCTGTGCGGGCCATAGCGCAGGTCGGCATAATAGCCGGCGGCCTGGCTGGTGAGTGCGGCAAGATCGGGTCTTTCGCGCGCCACGCGGTCGGCGAAATCGCGTGGACCTTCCCATTCGGCCCTGACTATTCCCCGTCGTTCGAGTTGCGCGCAATACTTCTGCCAGGCAGCAAGTATCGGCTCAACCATGCGGCGCCGCGGCAGGGTCCATAGCGTCACGATCAGCAGCGCCACGCCGCACAGCGCGGCCAGCGATGCGGTCATCCCGCGCCAGTCGGGTTCCCGCCAGCCGAAGCGCGACAGGACTTCGCGTTGGCGTTGCGGATTGTAACCGAGCACCCACTGGTTCCAGGCGTTGTTGGTCGCTTCCCAGCGGTTGCGCAGTTGGCGCAGCCAGTCGCTGTCGAGGCGAATGACGATCGGCAAGGTCTCGCCGACCGGCAGGGCGGCGACGATCCCCTGGTCGATCCGCGATGGCGCGACCGCCGCCGTCGGATCGAAGCGCACCCAGCCTCGTCCAGCCAGCCAGATTTCGCTCCAGGCGTGCGCATCGGACTGGCGGACGGTCAGATAGCCGTCGACCGGATTGATCTCGCCGCCCTGGTAGCCAGCGACCACCCGCGCCGGAACGCCGGCCGCGCGCATCAGAAACACGAACGCCGAGGCGTAGTGCTCGCAGAAGCCGCGGCGCGTTTCGAACAGGAATTCGTCCATCGCGTTGGTGCCGAGCAGCGGTGCTTGCAGCGTGTAGTAGAAGTTCTGGTTGCGAAACATCGCCAGCGCCGCCTCGGCGATCTTTTCCGGCGGTCGCGAGGCCCATTCTGCGGCCAGCGCACGGCTGCGCGGGTTGCTTCGTGGCGGCAGCGTCAGCGCCTGCTGCAGGATCGCTGGCGCTTCGCTGACGTTGGCGAGGTAGTCCACCGACGAGACAAACGAAAATCGCGCACGGGCGCGCACCGGCTCACGCGCCAGGGCTTCGAGGGTCGGTGCCAGGCTGCTGTCGGCCGGCAGGCTGGTCGGTACGTCGAGCGCCAGCAGCCAGCGCCGGTTGTGCGCCTCAAGGATGCTGGTATAGGCGTGCGCCTGGCCTATCCCTTCGACCTTCGGCGCTGGCGGCGGCTTGCCGGGCAGCGCGCGCGCGCGCCAGGTCAGCCCATCGTAATCGTCGAACACCGGGCCGCGCCAGTAGAGATCGGCTTTCTCTGGCAGCTCGCCGGCAAAGCGGCTGCGAAAGGCGATTGCGCCCGACTGGATCAGTCGGCTGATCGACCCCGGGGCCATCTGCTCGGACAGACCGCTGAGCCCGGAATGGGCGTCCTGGGGCAGTCCCCAGAGTGGACCCGAGACGCGCGGGAAAAGGAGATACAGGATCAGCATGAAGGGCAAGGCCTGCGCCAGCAGCAGGCCGGCATGCCGGGCCACGGCAGCGATCGGCTGCGGACCACCGTGCAGCCTGATCAAGGCCGCGGTGAGCAGGGTCGTGGCGCTCAGCAGCCATAGCCCGGTGGCGATTCCCTGCGAGTACAGGTAGTGCGTGAGCAGCAGAAAGTAGCCCAGCATGACGACCACCATCGCGTCGCGCCGGCTGTTCATTTCCAGTGGCTTCAGGGCCATGAAGACGACCAGCAGTGCGACCCCCGCGTCCTTGCCGAAGAGCGTTCGGAATTGCCAGCCGATCGCTCCGATCATGCCGAGCACGAGCAAGGACAGCGCCCAGCGTGGCGGCAGCCGACGATGCTGTCGCCACAGCCAGGCGCGCCACAGCAGGGTGACCGCGACGAGCAGCGAGAGCCACCACGGCAGGTGCTCGACATGCGGTCCGGCGGTGACCAGTGCGACGGCCAGCAGCCATGGCACGGCGCCGTGTTCGAGCGGCACCGCGGGCCTAGAGTTGGCCTGGAACCTTGTGCTCACCGCTGTCGCCATAGAGCGCCAGAGTCTGCAGGCAGTGCTCCCGATGCCTTTCGCCGTGGCCGGGAGCGATCTGTCTTCCCGGCAGCTTCAGCCCATAGCGGGCTTGCTGTTCGTCGGCGCTGATGACCCAGCCGGCGAGGATCGATAGGCGGTTTTCAGGGCCGCCGTTGGTCGGGGTCAGCGACCAGTCGAGCGACAGTTCGGCGGTCGCGCCGCCGGCGAACTGCTTGACCAGATGCGGCTGGTCGTCGGGTCGGCGGGCTACCGCTTTCCACGCGATGTGACGGGTCGGATCGCCGCTCTGGCGGGGCCGCAAGCCGGCAAAATCTTCCTGCCCGTTGTCGCCCTGGAGATCGTCGGTGTCGAGCGCCGCCGATGGCCTTGGCAGCGGTGTGCGCAGCGGCTTCGGATAGACCACGCACGACCAGTCCGGGTGGGGATAGCTCCAGGCGCGGAACAGCCCGAGCGGAAAGCGCGAGGAGAGCGTGATCCGACCCGGGTCGAGGCGGCCACGGCAGCGCGTGCCGTAGGGGATGGCGACCGTCGCGAGTCCTTCGGCCGGCAGGTCGATGCTCGCGACCGGCTGCCCGGCGAACGAGAAGTCGAGCGCGCGACGCGGTTGCCGGCGGGCGTTTTCGAGTTGCAGCGGAAAGCGCGCCAGATCGCCGGCGAATACGGATGCTGCGCGCCCCGGCGTCAGCCGCAGGCCGAACAGGTTGTTGAAGGTATGGACCATGGCGACGATGCCGAGTCCGGCGAGCAGAAAAATCAGCGCGTGGCCGAGGCCGAGGTTGTAGTTGATCGCCCCGACCATCATCACTACGAGAACAATCGCGAAAACGAAGCCGGCACCCGTCGGCACGATGAAGATCCGCCGTTGGCCGAGGACGATCGGTAGCTGCTGGTCACGCGCCAGCCGGAAAAGCCAGCGCTGGAGGGAGGTCGGGGCCGGCATCAGGTGAGCGGAACGGCGCGAATCAGGGAGTCGATATCTGCTACGCCGGCATGGCTGCCGCTGACCAGACGCAGCCGGTGGCAGGCAACAGCCGGCAGCACCGCCTGCACATCTTCCGGCAGCACCATCTGGCGGCCGTCGGTAAACGCCCAGGCACGCGCAGCCGCCAGCAACGACAGGGCGGCGCGCGGGCTGAGCCCGTGCACCAGACGCGGATCATTGCGGGTGGCCTCGACCAGCAGTTGCAGGTAGTCGAGCAGTGCCGTCGAGGCGTGCACCGCGGCCGCCTGTTGTTGCAGGGCAGCGAAGCTCTCCGGCGCCAGACGGGCGGCGAGAGTTGGCAGCTGGTCGCGTCGGCCACCGCTTTCCAGCAGCAATCGCTCGGCGTCGTGGTCCGGGTAACCGAGTTCGATGCGCATCAGGAAGCGATCGAGTTGGGACTCGGGCAAGGGGAATGTGCCGACCTGGCTCGATGGATTCTGCGTGGCAATCACAAAGAATGGTTGCGGCAGTGGCCGGGTCTCGCCCTCGGTCGTCACCTGCCCCTCTTCCATCGCTTCAAGCAGGGCACTCTGCGTCTTTGGCGTGGCACGATTGATTTCGTCAGCCAGCAGCACCTGCGAGAAGACCGGCCCGGGCAGGAACCTGAAGGTGCTGTGCTCGCGGTCAAAAATCGAGACTCCTAAAATGTCTGCCGGCAGCATGTCGCTGGTGAACTGAACGCGCGCGAACTGGAAACCGAGCAGCCGAGCCAGCGTATGGGCGAGCGTCGTCTTGCCGACGCCGGGCAGGTCTTCGATCAGCAGGTGGCCTTTGGCCAGCAGGCAGCACAGGGCCAGTCGCGTCTGCCTGCCCTTGCCGAGAATGACCTGGTCGGCGGCGGCAAGGATTTCCCCAATCGGGGATGGTCGGTTGGCTGGCGGCATGGGTTGTCGTAGGAGCGCAATTGGGACGATAATAAACCATTAACGGACAACTCGATTTCCCGCGGATTCTGGCGCCCCTGGCGGCCTCCAGTCGCGGCAGAAAGGCACCAGTGACCAGCACCGCGTTCATTACCCACCGTGACTGCCAGCTGCACGACATGGGTTCGTATCACCCGGAGTCTCCGGAGCGCCTGACCGCGATCAGTGATCACATGATTGCGCAAGGGCTGGATTCGTATTTTGCCTATCACGATGCGCCGCTGGCTACCTTCGAACAGCTCCGGCGAGTCCATTCTGCCGCCCATCTGGAACGTGTGAAGCGCGCCTCGCCGGAGTTGGGAATCGTTCACCTCGACCCGGACACGGCGATGAACCGGCACACCTGGACGGCCGCCTTGCGCGCTGCCGGGGCCGGGGTGCTGGCGGTGGATCTGGTGATGGCCGGCAAGGCGCAGAACGCTTTCTGTGCCGTACGTCCGCCCGGTCATCACGCCGAGCGCGCAGCGGCGATGGGCTTCTGCTTCTTCAACAACATTGCCGTTGCGGCGGCGCATGCGCTGGTCGCGCACAAGCTGTCGCGCGTGGCAGTGGTCGATTTCGACGTGCACCATGGCAATGGCACCGAGGACTGTTTCAAGGGCGACCAGCGGGTACTGATGGTCAGCACCTTCCAGCACCCTTTTTATCCCTATAGTGGCACTGAAAACCCGGCGCCGAACATGCTCAACGTGCCCCTGGCCAGGGATACGGACGGTGAGGAGTTCCGCACCGTGGTCAGAGAGCTGTGGATGCCGCGCCTGCGTGAATTCCAGCCGGAAATGATTCTGGTCTCGGCGGGCTTTGACGCCCATTACGAGGACGAGATGGGCGGCTTGCGGCTGCTCGAGAAGGACTACGCCTGGGTGACCGGTCAGCTGGCCGAGCTTGCCGACGAGTTCGCGCAGAAACGGATCGTGTCGATGCTCGAAGGTGGCTACTCGCTGTCGGCGCTGGCGCGCAGCGTGGTGGCTCATCTGCGCGTGCTGGCCGACTTCTGAGGCCGTTCGTTTCACCGTCTTCAGCCCTTACCATTCTTCGCTCACCGGCATGGTCAAGGCACCCGGCTTCGGTTAAAATTCCAAGCTTGACATTGCATGGCCGAAGCCTTTCGGCCTATTCACGGGCGCCTACCCATGACCATGATTACTGGATCGATCGTCGCGATCGTTACCCCGATGCACGAGGACGGAAGCCTGGACCTGCCCGGTCTGCGCCGGCTGGTCGATTTTCACGTGCAGGAAGGAACCGACGCCATCGTGATCGTCGGCACCACCGGCGAGTCGCCGACGGTCAACGTCGACGAACACTGCGAACTGATCCGGGTCACCGTCGATCAGGCGGCAGGCCGGATCCCGGTAATCGCCGGCACCGGCGCCAATTCGACTGCCGAAGCGATCGCGCTGACCCGTTTCGCCAGAAAGGCCGGCGCCAACGCGGCGCTGTCGGTGGTCCCCTATTACAACAAGCCGACGCAGGAAGGCCTCTATCGCCATTTCAAGGCGATTGCCGAAGCGGTCGACATCCCCGTCATCCTGTACAACGTGCCGGGCCGGACGGTCGCCGATATGGCCAACGATACCGCGCTGCGGCTGGCGGAAATACCCAACATTGTCGGGATCAAGGATGCCACCGGCAACATCGAGCGCGGCACCGACCTGATCGCTCGTGCCCCGGATGGTTTTGCCGTTTACAGCGGCGATGACGCGAGTGCCTGTGCGTTGATCCTGATGGGTGCCAAGGGCGACATCTCGGTGGTCGCCAATGTCGCGCCGCGGTTGATGCACGAAATGTGCGTGGCGGCACTCAATGGCAACGCGGTCGTCGCGCGCGAGCTGCATGCTCGCCTGCTCGGGCTGCACCGCCAGCTGTTCTGCGAGGCGAACCCGATTCCCGTCAAGTGGGCGTGCCAGCAGCTGGGCCTGATCGAGAGCGGTTTGCGACTGCCACTGACGCCGCTGTCGGCGGATTGTCACGCGCAGGTCCGTGCCGCGATGCGCCAGGCTGGCCTGGTCGCCTGAATGGGCAGGCCCATGAGTCCGGTCGTTTCGCGCTGCCGACTTACCGTCATCGTGCTGCCGGTGTTGCTTGGCGCCTGCAGTGGGTCGGTGCTGGAATCCAAGAAGATCGACTACAAGTCGGCGTCCGCCAACCGGGTGCCGACGCTCGAGATACCTCCCGACCTGACCTCGCCGACGCGCGATGACCGTTATGCGGTTCCCGAGACCGGTGGCGGCAAGGGCACCGCCACCTACTCGGCGTACGCCGCCGAGCGCTCGCCACAGGCCAGGGCACAGCAAAAGAGCGATGTCCTGCCGGAGGTTGACAACGCCCGTATCGAGCGCGCGGGCAACGAACGCTGGCTGGTCGTCAAGGGCACGCCAGACAAGTTCTGGGGGCCGGTCAAGGACTTCTGGCAGGAGACCGGTTTTCTGATCAAGCTGGAGTTGCCGGACGCCGGCGTGATGGAAACGGACTGGGCGGAAAACCGTGCCAAGATCCCGCAGGATTTCATCCGCAACATCCTCGGCAAGGTCATCGACTCGGTCTACTCGACTGCCGAGCGCGACAAGTTCCGGACGCGCCTGGAACCGGGGACTACGCCGGGGACGACCGACATCTTCATCAGCCATCGCGGGATGTACGAGATCTTCATTTCCGAAGGCAAGGATCAGACCAAGTGGCAGCCGCGTCCGGCGGATCCGGAGCTTGAAGCCGAGATGCTGCGTCGTCTGATGATTCGCCTGGGCAGTGACGAGAAGCGTGCCACCGCAGCGCTGCAGGAAGCCAAGCAAAAACCACTCGAGCGAGCAAAGCTGTCGCGCGGCGCCGACGGCGCCGGCACCCTGGATGTGGACGAGCCCTTCGATCGGGCCTGGCGGCGCGTCGGCCTGGCGCTCGATCGTGTCGGCTTCACCGTCGTTGACCGGGATCGCTCAAGGGGCCTGTACTTCGTCCGCTATGTCGATCCGGAAGTCGACAATGAGAAGCAGGAAGACGGCTTCTTTGCCAGGCTGAATCCCTTCAAGGGAAGCTCCAGCGACAAACAGAAGATCCAGTACCGTATCTTCGTCAAGGATTCCGGTCCTCAGTCGACCGTTCAGGTGCTTACGGTGGAGGGCGGCGTTGACCGGTCCGAGACCTCGAAGAAGATTCTCAATTTGCTCTACGATCAGTTGAAGTGATGCGTTTCGCATCGCTCGGCAGTGGCAGTCAGGGCAACGCCCTGATTGTCGATGCCGGCGACACCAAGGTCATGGTGGACTGTGGTTTTTCGACCAGGATGGCGACCGCCAGGCTGGCCAGACTTGGTGCTGCTCCCGATGAACTGGCCGCGGTACTGGTTACCCATGAACATGGGGACCATGTCGGGGGTGTCTTCGCTTTCGCCCGCCGTCATCGCCTCCCGGTCTATCTCACCCACGGCACGCATGCCGTTGCTTCGCGTGGCGTTGCTGCCCTGCCTGATTGCCGGTTGATCGACGGTCACACGCCCTTTGCGATTGGCAAGCTTGAAGTGACGCCCTTTCCGGTTCCGCACGACGCGCGTGAACCGGTGCAGTACGCGTTTGCCGACGGTCAGCACCGCCTTGGTGTGCTGACCGATACCGGGTCGATCACGCCGCATATCGTTGACGTCCTGCGCGCCTGCGACGCGCTGGTGCTCGAGTGCAATCACGATCACGCGTTGCTCGCCGCGTCGCGCTATCCGGCGGCGCTGAAACAGCGGATCGGCGGGCGCTTCGGCCACCTTGAAAATGGCCAGGCGGCGATGCTGCTGCGTCAGGTCGATACCGCCCGCCTGCAACATCTGGTTGCGGCACACCTCAGTCACGAGAACAACCGGCCGGACCTGGCGGCCAGGGCGCTCGCCTCAGCGCTGGGTTGTCGCGACGAGTGGATTGGCGTCGCCGACCAGGAGGGTGGTTTCGGCTGGCGGCAACTGCGCTGAGCGGCTTCGAAAAAAAAAACCGGCTTGCGCCGGTTTTTTTCTGGTGCTCGCGAGGATTACTTCTTCATTGC
This sequence comes from Accumulibacter sp., assembly GCA_003538495.1. The sequence continues at coordinate 12,303 of DPSD01000031.1, read as the reverse complement.
GTCCTTGGCAGCGTCGGCAGCGCCCTGGGCGGCAGCGCCAGCGACGTCCTTGGCCTTGTCCATGGCAGCAGCGTCCATCGGCTTGGCGGCATCGGCGGGAGCGGCAGCAGGAGCGGCGGCGTCGGCCGGCTTGGCAGCATCCGCCGGAGCGGCGGCAGGAGCGGTTTCGGCTGGCTTGGCGGCTTCGGCAGGAGCTGCGGCCGGAGCGGGCGCAGCAACCGGTTTAGCTTCTTCCTTCTTGCCACAGGCGGTAAGAGCAAGGGCGAGCAGCGCAGCAACGAGCAGGGATTGTTTCATATTGGAGTTCCTTATCGACAATGGAATGACTACAACGAGCCAAGAGCAGAATGGTTGACCGGCTTGCATTTCGATCAGGCCGGAATTCTAGCACCGATCGACGGCGCGCCAGTCAACAATTGCTGCGCTGCAGTATTCGTTGTTCTTGCGACAAAGGTAGCCCGCAGGCGCTCGCTACTCGCTTCGCCGGGCGACAACTCGATCCGCCGTCGGCGCTGTCGACCGGCGCCGGGCTCGAGCACGCAGCGCCCGCCACGGTGACCCCGTCGCTCAGCGAGGTGTCACCGTGGTGGCTTGCTGCTGGTGCCCATCGGCCAGTGCAGGCGCTCCGGGTTGGCTTCCGGAAGCAGGAAGCGCGGTTGTATCCAGCCAAGAGCGACGGCGAAGAACAGGCCAATCAGCGTCACCAGCAGGGCGGTCCCCAGGCCCCCCAGGATCAGGTGGTCGGTAAAAACCCGTCTTGCCCAACCGCGCAGGCCAAGGAGGTCGGCAATGGATACGTAATGCGACGAAGCAGGGGCATCGCTGTCCTCGATCCGCGCGACGAAGCGCATTCCGCACGCCAGGCAGCGGAATGGCGCCTGCTTCTTCAGGCGCAGGGCCATCCCTTCCCGCAGGCCGCGCCGCCGCGAACGGCGGGCATCTTCCGACCGACAGCCAGGGCATTTCATGGCAGGGCGCGAGGCTCCGGGGGGTGGTCACCGCTTGGGGCGCCATGGACAGGTGGCTGACGGGCGGTGAAGGCCGACAGTTGATACTGTGGTCTGCGTCGGAGGAAGTCTGTGCGTTTTGTCGCGAACGCCGGATGAATTTGTCAGTGCCGCGCCAGGGGCTGATCGCCGGCGAGCCGCTACTCTGCTGCCGGGGTGCTGCCTGTCGCGCTCTCCGGAAGTGCTACACTCGCCGTCATGCGCACGCCACTGTTCCTCGCCGCGGTAGTTGCCTTGATGGCTGGCCAGGCCTTGGCGGGAAACTTCGCCATCCGTGGCGACGTGGTCACCGGGCCCTGGTTTTCGCCCTACGGTGCGGCATTCCCGCCACCGTTCGCTTACGACGCGTTCGGGCGCTGCCTCTCGCCGCTGAACTGCCAGGACTACGAGCAGATGAGACGTTTTCTCGATCGCTACGAGCGCAACTATGGCCAGCGCTTTGCGCCCGCTCCACCCGCTTTGGTGGCTCCGGTGCTGCCGCGCGATGTGCCGCCGACACCGGAAGCGCACATCCAGCCACGTTATCGCGGCGCCAGCCGGATTCGCCCGGAGTTTGAACAGATCGGCAAGGAAGTCGGCCCAACTTCCGGGATCGGCAAGTAGTTCGCGTCTCGACCAGCCTTGGCCGGGCCAATGCTCCGGCGGGAACTGGCGCCGCTACTCGACCAGCACGGCGGTGCCGCTGGCCGAGACCATCAGCATGCCGTTGCTCTGGCCCAGAACCTGGTAGTCGAGGTCCACCCCGACGACGGCGTTGGCACCCAACTCCTGGGCGCGCTGCAGGAGTTCCTGGAGCGCAATGTCGCGCGCTCGCTGCAGTTCTTTCTCGTAGGTCGCCGACCTGCCGCCGACCAGATCACGGATGCCGGCGAAGAGATCCTTGAAAAGGTTGGCGCCGAGGATCGCTTCGCCGGCGACGACGCCGTAGTAGCGGGTGATCTTCCTGCCTTCGATGTGGTGCGTGGTAGTGACTTGCATGTCCGCTCCAGAGGGGTGATGGTTTTCGGGGCGCCGCTGACAGCTTGGGTGGGGAAGCAAGGCCACCGGTCCTGCGAGCGAGATTGAGTCTGGCCTGCACACTTCCCCAGGCCCGCTGCGGTCGGCTCGATCCGCCGATCGCCGGGCGTCGGCCGGTAGTGCCGTACGCACGCCGCTTTGAGCGAGCCGCGCGGCCGCGTGGGAGAATATAGCGGTCCCGGCGCGGCCTGTACACCAGCCCGACGAGGACGTTCGGATCCGGCTCGGACCGCCGCGCACAGCGGTTGCACGATCCGCTTGGCGTCAGATTTGCTCGCTGACGCCGGCCGATTCGAAGCTGGCCATTTCGTTGAGGAAAGCGGCGGCGGCGCGGACCAGCGGCCAGGCCAGCGCCGCACCGGTTCCTTCGCCGAGGCGCAGCCCGAGGTCGAGCAGCGGCTCGGCGAGCAGGGCGCGCAGTTGGGCCAGATGCCCCGCTTCGGCCGAGCGGTGGCAGAAGACGCAGTAATCGCGGATGTTCGGCGCCACGCCGGCAGCGACCAGCAGCGCGGCGGTGACGATGAAGCCGTCGACCAGCAGCAGCAGGCGGCGTTCGGCGGCGGCGAGCATCGCGCCAGCGATCATCGCGATCTCGAAGCCGCCGAACTCGGCAAGGACGGTCAGCGGGTCCGCGTCGGCGGGCAGCGCCGCGCGCCGTGCCGCCTGCGCCAGCAGCGCCTGCTTGCGCGCCAGGCCGGCGTCGTCCAGGCCGGTGCCACGACCGACGCAGTCGGCCAGCGGCGTGCCGGTCAGGTGGTGCGTCAGCAGCGTTGCGGCGGCGGTATTGCCGATTCCCATTTCGCCGAAGCCGAGCACCCGGCAGCCGTCGTCGGCCAGTTGGCGGGCGATCGCTGCGCCCCGCGCCAGCGCGGTGTCGCGTTGGTGCGAACTCATTGCCGCCTGTTCGAGGTAGTTGCGCGTGCCGTGGGCGATCTTGGCGTCGACCAGACCCTGGCGGACGCCGAAATCGTGCGCCACGCCGGCGTCGATGACCTGTAGCCGCAGGCCGTTGTGGCGGGCGAAGACGTTGATCGCGGCTCCGCCGGCGAGGAAGTTCTCGACCATCTGCCAGGTCACTTCCTGCGGATACGCCGAAACGCCGGCGCGGGCGGCACCGTGATCGCCGGCGAAGACCAGCAGATGCGGGCGATCGAGAGCCGGCGTCAACGACTGCTGCACCTGGCCGATCTGCATGGCCAGGCGTTCGAGTTGGCCCAGCGAACCGGGTGGCTTGGTCTTGCCGTCGATTCGCGCCTGCAGCGCGGGGACGGCGGCGGTTGGCGGGATGGAAAACTGCATCTGCTGGCGATCCCCGGCAAAGGTCGCGATTATACCCCCGGCCCGCTGCCCGGCAGGCGGCCGTGCTAGTCTTCGCGGCATGCGAGAATTGATCATTGGCGGTGCCCGCTCGGGCAAGAGCCTGCTGGCCGAACGCCGGGCTGCCGAGAGCGGCCTGCAGGTCGTCTATGTGGCCACCGCGCAGGCTCTTGACCGCGAAATGTCGCAGCGCATCGCGCACCATCAGGCGCGGCGCTGCGCCGATTGGCGGCTGGTCGAGGAGCCGCTCGACCTGGCCGGCGCGCTGCGTCGGAACGCGGCGCCGGCGGTCTGCCTGCTGGTCGATTGCCTGACGCTCTGGTTATCGAATCTGTTGCTTGCCGGCGACGCCGCGCGCCAGGCCGAGGCCGGTGAAGCGATATCCTGCCGGTGTCCGCGCGACGCGACGCAGACGCTGATCGACACCCTGCCGCAGCTTCCAGGGCGGGTGATCCTGGTGTCCAACGAGGTCGGCTGCGGCATCGTGCCGATGGCCGCCTTGTCGCGGCTGTTTGCCGACGAGCAGGGCCGGCTCAACCAGCGGCTGGCCGCAGTGTGCGAACGGGTGACCCTGGTGGTCGCCGGTCTGCCGCTCGAACTGCGCTAGCTGGCGCTGATCGGTGCTGTTCCCGCGCAGCGCAAGAGTGCTATTCTTCCGGTTGTCTGACAACTTCCAAAATCAAGGAGCAAAAACGAATGTACAAGCGAATCATGGTTGCCCTGGACCAGAGCTTCATGACCGGCAGGGTGCTGGAAACGGCCATCGAACTGGCCAAGAGCACCGGTGCGCGGATCGCCATTTGCCACGCGATCGACGAGACAATTCTCTCGCAGCGCGAGGTGGCGATGATGCTGCCGAACAGCGTCGGCAAGACCGAAGCGCGCCTGCGTCTGGGCGCCGAGGGATTCCTCGGCAAGGCAGCAGAAACAGTGCGTGCGGCCGGGGTCGAAGTCGAGATCAAGGTCGTCGAATCGGAGCAGAAACACGTCTCGGACATGCTTATCGACGCCGCGGCCGAATGGCACGCCGACCTGCTGGTGGTCGGCACGCACGGCCGCCGCGGCATCGAGCGTTACTTCGTCGGCAGCGTCGCCGAGCGTCTGGTGCGCAAGGGGCGCCGATCACTGCTGCTGGTCCGTAGCGAAGAGCCGGACGCGTAAGTCTCCGAAGCTGCAGCGGTTCGGCAAGTCTAGGCGGCCGCCCGCGCGACGGGCAGCCACGCCGCCAACCGGCGCAGGTCCAGGTGTTGTTCGACGGCGTCGGCGAGGCGGTCGAGGGCGTCTTCGCGAAGCTGCCGTGGATCGAAGTCGTGCGTCGGCCGGTGGCCGGCCCAGGACAGGAGCGCGGTCAGTGCTGCTGGCGAGTCGAACAGGCCGTGGCAGTAGGTCGCGAGAATCTGCCCGTCGCCGGACAGCGCGCCATCCGGCTCGCCGGCAAACAGCGCCGCCGGCCTGGACAGGGCCCCGCCGCGCGTCACACCCAAGTGGATTCGGTAACCGGCGACCGCAGCCGACCCGGGTAGCCGCAGCTCACCGCTGACGTTCTGCAGGGTTTTCTCGGCGGCGAGGGTCGTTTCGTAGTCCAGCCAGCCGAGCCCCGGGGTGCTCGCAGCAGGGCCTTCGAGCGCCAGCGGATCGTGCAACTGGCGGCCGAGCATCTGCAGGCCACCGCAGATGCCAATCACTTTGCCGCCGTAGCGCAGGTGGCGGGTGATCGCTTCTTCCCATCCCTGCGCCCGCAGCCAGGCCAGGTCGGCCTGTACCGCCTTGGAGCCGGGCAGCACGATCAGGTCGCACGCTGGCGGTGCCTGGTTCGGACCGACGAAGCGAAAATCGACTTCCGGGTGGAAGCGCAGCGGGTCGAGGTCGTTGTGATTGGCGATCCGCGGGTAGACCGGAGCGATCACCCGCAGCGCCGTCGCCTCCTTGCGCACGGCGTCGCGTGGCAGCGCGTCCTCGGCGTCGAGGTAGAGACCGTGCAGGTAGGGCAGCACGCCGAGCACCGGCTTGCCGGTGCGTTCCTCCAGCCAGCGCAGGCCGCTTTCGAGCAGGCCGATGTCGCCGCGGAAGCGGTTGATCACGAAGCCCTTGACGCGCGCCTGCTCGGACGGCGAGAGCAGATCGAGGGTGCCGCAGAGATGCGCGAAGACGCCGCCGCGATCGATGTCGGCGATCAGGATCACCGGGCAATCGACCGCCTCGGCAAAACCCATGTTGGCGATGTCGCGATCGCGCAGGTTGATTTCGGCCGGGCTGCCGGCGCCTTCGACCAGCAGGCACTCGTACCTGGCGCTCAGGCGACGCCACGATTCGAGGACCGCTTGCATCGCCCGCGGCTTGTAGGCATGGTAGTCGCGTGCGTCGAGGTCGAGCAGCGCCCGCCCGTGGATGATCACCTGCGCGCGCTGGTCGGTGGCCGGCTTCAGCAGCACCGGGTTGAAATCCGAATGCGCCGGCACGCCGGCGGCGAGCGCCTGCAGCGCCTGCGCCCGGCCGATCTCGCCGCCATCGATGGTGACCGCCGAATTGAGCGCCATGTTCTGTGGTTTGAAGGGCGCGACGCGGACGCCGCGGCGGTGCAGGATGCGGCACAGCGCGGCGACCAGCGTGCTCTTGCCGGCGTCGGAGGTACAGCCCTGAACCATCAGGCTGGGGGTAGGGCGCTCGTTCATCGTAGAATCCGTGGTTTCGTTGCCGCGATTCTCGCATGCTCACCGTCTCTTTCCCGGAATGGCCCGTCGGCCAGGCGCTACTGGCGCTTTCCATGCCGTTGGCGGCGATCGCCGGCGCCGGGCTCGATCGCCTGCTCGGCGAACCGCGGCGCTGGCATCCGCTGCTCGGTTTCGGGGCCCTGGCCGGCGCCGTCGAGCGGACACTGAACGCCAGCGACGGCGGCGATCGGCACCGCGCGCACAACTCGCGCAGCGTGCGCGGACTGCTGGCGTGGTCGCTGCTGGTGCTGCCCTTGCCGGCCCTTGCGGTCTGGCTGACGCCGGCGGGCCTGCCGGGCTGGGGCGTCGATGTCGTCCTGCTCTACCTGGCTCTGGGCGGGCGCAGCCTGGATCAGCACGCGCGTCGCGTTGCCAGCGACCTGGCGCGCGGCGATCTGGTCCTGGCGCGGCGGCACGTGGGCTGGATGGTCTCACGACAGACCGAACATCTCGGTGCAGCGGGGGTCGCCGGCGCCTGCGTCGAATCGACTCTGGAGAACGGCAACGACGCCGTCTTCAGCGCCTTGTTCTGGTTTGTGCTGCTCGGCGGGCCGGGCGCGCTGCTGTTCCGGCTGGCCAATACGCTGGATGCCATGTGGGGTTACCGCAACGACCGTTTTGCCGACTTCGGCTGGGCTGCGGCACGCCTCGACGACCTGCTGAACTTCGTTCCCGCTCGCCTGACGGCTTTTTCGTACGCACTTTGCGGCCAGCCGCGCAGCGCGCTGCGTTGCTGGCGAGGGCAGGCGGCGAACTGGAAGAGCCCGAACGCCGGTCCGGTGATGGCCGCCGGCGCTGGCAGCCTGGGTGTCGCCCTCGGCGGTCCGGCGGTCTACGATGGTCGCCGCGAGGAGCGGCCGCTGCTCGGCGAAGGACCGCCGGCGTGCGGCGCCGACATCGGCAAGGCGCTGGCGCTGCTCGATCGCTGTCTGCTGCTGTGGCTGGCGACGATACTCTGCTGGGGCCTGGCGCGTGCTTGAGCACGGCGGCCGGCTGCGCGCCGCCTGCCGCCAGTACACAGCCGGCGGTGAGCGGCCATTGAGCGACTGGCTTGATCTGTCGACCGGCATCAATCCCAGTGGCTATCCTGTTCCGGCGATCGACCCGGCGTGCTGGCGGTGCCTGCCGGAGGAAGACGATGGCCTGGAAGCGGCGGCTGCCGCCTACTACGGCAGCGAGCAACTCCTCGCGCTGCCCGGCTCGCAGGCGGCGATCCAGTTGCTGCCGGCGTTGTTCCCGCCGGTAGTCGTGACGTGCATCACGCCGATCTACGAAGAGCATCCCCAGGCCTGGGAACGAGCCGGCCATCGCTTGCGCCGGCTGGAAAATGCGTCGCTGACCCGCGCGGTGTCGGTAGCGACGCCGGTGATCGTTCTCTGCAACCCCGGGAATCCCACCGGCACCACCCTGCCGCGCACCGCCGTGCTCGATGCGGCCGGGCAGTTGCAGCGGCGCGGCGGCTGGCTGGTGGTCGACGAAGCCTTCGGCGACGCCGACCCGGACAACTGCGTCAGCGCGCTGGCCGGCCGCCCGGAAGCGCCGAACCTTATTGCCCTGCGCTCGCTGGGCAAGTTCTTCGGGCTGGCTGGTGCCCGCGTCGGTTTCGTCTTTGCCGCCGCCGACAAGCTCGCGCGGCTGCGCGAAGCGATCGGTCCCTGGCCATTGTCCGGTCCGGCGCGCGCCGTCGCGCAACAGGCGCTGGCAGATCGCGCCTGGCACGGGCGGACGCGTCGGCAACTGCGCGGCGCCTCGGCCCGGCTGGCGGCGCTGGTGGCGCCTTTTGGCGAGATCAGCGGCACCGCCCTGTTCGCCACCATTGCCACGCCGAACGCCGCGTCGCTGTTCGCCCACCTGGCCGGGCAGGCGATCCTGCTTCGGCATTTCCCCGCGCTAGGACTGCTGCGCTGCGGCTTGCCCGGCAGCGAGGCCGAGTGGCAGCGCCTCGCCGGCGCACTCGCCACCTGGACGCCCTGAAATGGCCGCGCCAGGCCGGCTGTGGTCGAAACTGCTGTGCGCCGCCTGGCTGCTGACTGCCGGCGGCGTGCTGCGGGCCGAAGTCTCGGTAGTGGACGACGCCGGGACGACGCTGCGGCTCGCGCAGCCGGCGCAACGCATCGTCAGCCTGGCGCCGCACCTGACCGAGACGCTGTTCGCCGCCGGTGCCGGTGAGCACGTCGTCGGTACCGTCGAGTACAGCAACTACCCGGCGGCGGCGGCGAAGATCGCGCGCGTGGGCGGCTACTCGCAAATCGACCTCGAGCGCGTGGCCGCCTTGCGGCCAGACCTGATCATCGCCTGGCAGAGCGGCAACGCGGCCGCTCACCTCGACCGCCTGCGCGCGCTGGGGCTGCCGATCTACATCTCGCAGCCCGACCGGATCGACGACGTCGCCACCGAGATCGAACGACTGGGGGTGCTGGCCGGCAGCGCGGCAGTCGCCAATCGTGCGGCGGCGAGCTTTCGCGAGCGCCTGGCCGGCTTGCAGCACAGCTACGGCAAGCGGCCGCCGGTTCGCACCTTTTACCAGATCTGGAAGCAGCCGCTGATGACCGTCGGCGGCAAGCAGATCATCTCCGACGTCATTCGCCTGTGCGGCGGCGACAACGTTTTCGGCAAGCTCGAAACGATGGCCCCGACGGTGACCGTCGAAGCGGTCATCGCCGCCAACCCGGAAGCGATCGTCGCCAGCGGCATGGGCGAGTCGCGTCCCGAGTGGCTGGACGACTGGCAGCGCTGGCGGTCGATCACCGCCGTCGCGCGCGGCAATCTGTTCTTCGTGCCGCCGGACCTGATCCAGCGTCACACGCCGCGCCTGCTCGACGGCGCCGAGAGCTTGTGCCGTCACCTCGAAACGGCGCGCAGTCGGCGGTCGGCGCGGTGATTCAGCCGCCGCCGCTGCCACGCATGCCGCGCTTGCCGCGGCGCATTGCCTGCCTGAGCACCGAAACCGTCGAAGTCCTGTACGCCATCGGCGAGCAGCAGCGAATCGTCGGGATCAGCGGCTACACCGTCTATCCGCCGCAAGCACGGAAGGAAAAGAACAAGGTCTTTGCCTTCAGCAGCGGCGATCTGGGCCGCATTCTGGCCGTCGAGCCCGACCTGGTGTTGTGCTTCTCGGACCTGCAGGCCGACATCGCCGGCCAGCTGATCAAGGCCGGCGTGGCGGTCCATGCCTTCAATCAGCGCAGTGTCGAGGGCATCCTGGCGATGATTGAAACGGTCGGTCGGCTGGTCGGTGCGGCAGAGCGGGCGCTGGCGCTGGCCGACGAACTGGCGGCCATGATCGCGCGGACGCGGCTTGCCGCCGCCACCCTGCCACGCCGGCCGCGGGTCTACTTCGAGGAATGGGACGAACCGCCAATCTCGGGAGTTGGCTGGGTTTCGGAACTGATCGGCATCGCCGGGGGCGACGATGTGTTCGCCGACAACGCCGGCAAGCAAGCTGCCAGCGATCGGATCCTGCCCGACCCGTTCGAAGTCGTCCGCCGTGCCCCAGAGATCATCATCGGCTCCTGGTGCGGCAAGCGCTTTCTTCCCGAAAGGGTGGCGGCCAGACCCGGCTGGCACGCGCTGCCAGCGGTCAGCGGCGGGCAACTGCACGAGATCAAGTCAGCGCTGATCCTGAGTCCCGGGCCGGTAGCGATCCGCGAAGGCCTGCCGGCACTGCGGCGGGTGTTCGAGACCTGGGCGGCGGCGGGTAGTGCCTGCGGGAAGGGGATGGCGAGGGTCACCGGGGCTTAAGCTTGCGGTAATATTGGGGCGCCATCATCCACCGATGGGCCTGCGATGGGCGATGCTCGGCTGCCCCTCGATTCTGGCGGCCACCTTTCATCCGACATCCGGATCGGGCGCCGCTTGCTCCTCATGCGACAATCATCGTTTGCGCACTTCTTCTTCTGATCATGACTTTGCCTTCTCTGGACTCGATCTCGCCGCTTGTCTTGGCGCCGCCCAGCGGCCTGGCCGTATCGTGCACGCCGGTTGATGCGGCTTTCGGCTGGCCTGGATTCAGCTCACCGCGCCAGCAAGGATCTGGCCGGTGACTCGAAAGCCAGCAGTCGGCGACCGGCGCTCAGGCGGTTTGCCCAGCGCCTCCTGCATCGTTCCAGGACTCAACGAATGCGATAACCTGCGCGTCCTGCTGCCGAGCCTGGCGGCCATTCTCGAGGCGCATAGCTCGGCGTGGGAAGTGATTGTCGTCGATGACGGCAGCACCGATGCGACCGCCGAGCTGATGGCCTCGTGGACAGCTCGGCCAGGATTTCGCTATCTGCAGCTGTCGCGCAACTTTGGCAAGGAGGCGGCGCTCAGCGCCGGTCTGGAAGCAGCCGAAGGCGAGGTGGTGGTAAGTCTTGACGCCGACCTGCAGCATCCGCCGGCGCTGATCCCACCGATGATCGAGCGCTGGCGAGCCGGTGCCGATGTGGTCTGCGCGGTGCGAGAGAACCGCGACGACGAGTCATCACTCAAGCGCTACGGCGCGTCACTGCTGTACCTGATCCTGGGTTCCGCCGACGGCGTCACGATTTCGCCAGACGTTGGCGACTTCCGGCTGATGGATCGGCAGGTGGTCTTGGCGCTGCTCCAGTTGCCCGAACGCACCCGCTTCATGAAGGG
>DPSD01000031.1:0-1368 GCA_003538495.1 Accumulibacter sp. | reverse complement strand
AACGCACCCGCTTCATGAAGGGGCTTTACGCCTGGGTCGGTTTCAAGACCGAGTCGATCGAGTACCTGCCACCCGAGCGCCTGCATGGCAGTACGCGCTTCGATTTCTTTCGTCTGCTGCGCCTGGCGGTGGACGGGATTACGGCTTTCTCGACCTGGCCGCTGCGAGCGCTGAGCATTCTGGGCCTGGTTGTTGCCTTGCTGGCCTTTGCCTATGGGAGTTATCTGGTTCTCGAGTACATGATCATCGGCAATCAGGTGTCTGGCTGGACGACCATCGTCACCGCCATGCTCTTCCTGTCCGGGGTGAATCTGCTCGGGCTCGGGGTCATCGGCGCCTACGTCAGCCGAATCTTCAACGAGGTCAAGCAAAGGCCGCTTTACGTCCTGCGTCAGGATCTCGGCAAGGGCTTGCGCGAGGTCTCCGCGGTCGACCCGGACGAATGAGGCGTTTCCTGGTGGCGATCGGCGAGGGCGTCCTGGAGACCCGGGCGGCAACGCTGCTCATTCTCTGCGCCCTGTGGCTGACGCTCTTTGCCGGGTTCAGGCCGCTGATGCTGCCCGACGAAGGGCGCTACGTCGGCGTCGCCTGGGAAATGCTCAGCAGTGGCAACTGGCTGGTGCCGACGCTCGACGGCATGCCTTTCTTTCACAAGCCACCGCTGTTCTACTGGCTGACCGCGGCCGGCCTGCAGGTTTTTGGCGCCAACGACTGGGCTGCCAGGCTGGCCTCGACGCTGGCCGCACTGCTAGCCACCGTCGCCCTGTATGCCTTCTTGCGACGGTATGCCGACAAGCGGCTGGCCAATCTGGCGGTGGTCGTGCTGGTCAGCCAGCCGATGTTCTTTGCCGGTGCCCAGTACGCCAATCTGGACATGCTCGTTGCGGCGATGATTTCGGCGACCATCGTTTGTGGCGCAAGTGCCATTCTGAGCCTGGAGCGTGGCCTGCCGTACCGGATCGCGCTGGCTTCGGCCTACGTTTTTGCTGCGCTGGGCGTTCTCGCCAAGGGACTGATCGGTTTCGTCCTGCCCGGCGCCATCCTCCTGGCCTGGCTGCTGGTGCGCAGGGGCTACCGCTTGATCCCGGCTCTCTTCCCGATCCTGCTCGTACTGCTGTTCACCGGCCTCCTCTCCGACCTGCTGACACCGGTCATCGAGGGTGTCCTGGAGGTGGTCGGTTTTCTCTTTCAGTTGCCTTTCTGAACGCGCTCAGGCGGAGAACATGTACGCGCAACGAGTCCTTTCCGGCATGCGGCCGACCGGCAGCCTGCACCTTGGCCATTACCACGGCGTGTTGAAGAACTGGGTCAGGTTGCAGAACGAATATCCCTGCCTGTTCTTCGTTGCCGACTGGCACGCGCTGACCA
>DPSD01000168.1 GCA_003538495.1 Accumulibacter sp. | reverse complement strand
GGAAAATACGGTCTGCATTTCCTGGGCGTCGCTCTCTATTTCCGGCAGCAGGTCGGCAAAGCGCTTGCGGTAGAGCTCGATTTCGCCGGCATTCGGGTTGACCTCCTGATGCAGCCATTCAAAATGGGTGCCGGCCAGAATGTTGCCGATATAGACGATGTCGGCCAGGGTTTGTATGGTCTCCGGTGCCGGCCGCGGCTGATCGTGATCGATCGTCGCGTTGACGATTTCCTCGGGCATGCCGAGAGCGCCGAGCAGCGAGACGCCAATGCTTTCATGCCACTGCATGATCAGGAAGCGCATGCTGTCCGGGCGGACGCACAACTCCGGGTACTGAGCGGCGCGGTAGAGCATGTAGAACGCCCCGAGGTCGTGGACCAGGCCGGCCAGCAGAGCCTCATCCTGGTTGATCCGAGTTTGGTTGCGGGCCAGAATGCGAGCACCCGCAGCGGTTTTGAGGGAATGCTCCCAGAGGGCGAGAGCAAGGTCGTTGAAGACCAGGATTTCCTTGGAACGTATGAACTGGCGCATGGCGATGGCCAGTGCCGTGGTGCGTACCACATCGACGCCCAGACGGCTGATGGCCGCCTTGAGATCCAGGGCCGGCGCGTGATGGGCTCTGTAAAGGGATGAATTGGCCAACTGCATCAGCTTGGTGGCAACCAAGGGTTCGCCGCCGACGATGTTGCTGATTCGTGAAATGGGCAGGTCCGGATTCTGCAATGCCTGGCGCAGGCGGAAGGCTGCTTCAAAGCAAGTGGGGAAGGCAAAGTCACCCGCCAGTTCTCGGGTGAGATCCTGGATCATCTGGAAGCCTTTGGCATTCAGTGCTTCTCCAACCGTATCGGCGCCCGGTTTTCGGCTTGCATTCATGAAGTGGTCGGATATGAGGGTTTGTATGGTGCCAGGAAGGGACTCGAACAACAACACTATCTAATTGTTTACGAACACATTACCGACATAATGATCTGACGGTTCCTGCCAATTCTACCCCTATGGGAATGATGCTGCCCTATGTCCGCACCCATTCTAAGCGAAAAGATCGATCAGTCAGACGTGCGCCGGCCGGGCAGCAGGAACTTGACGCGCGGCTTTCTGACGAGGCGCACCACTGCTACCGGCAAAAGCCGAAGGACGCCGATGCGGAAGACCTGAAAAGCGACGACCGGAAAGAGGCCGAATGCGACATTTCCGGAGACATATTTGTTTTAACATGGGCGTATCCTGAGGAAAAATAAAGATAGTTTGCAATAGAACCCCGGACATCATGCACGACAAAATATTGCTCAAAGACTGTTCAGACATTTCTCGCCGGATGGACACCGACCGCTTCGGGCCCTTCGTCTTCCAGCCTGGATGCACGCTGTCGGCTGTCGATCTGGCGCTCCAGCGCGTTGAAGACGCGCACGCACGCTTCGTCGCGTCCCTCCTGTCGCAGGTGGTGAACCGATTGGAGCAGGAGGTCATGGTCAGCAGCGTGTTCGGCACCAACACCATCGAAGGCGGCACGCTAACCGAGGAAGAGACCGCCAGTGCCCTGATCCTCGATCTTCGCCAGGTGCAAGCGGTCGAGCAACAACGCGCACTCAATATCAAGGCAGCCTACGACCTGTCGCAGGCCGCCGCAAAAACCCCTGGCTGGTCGCTGACGACAGAATTCATCGTCGACCTGCATCGACTGATCACCGCGGATATCCCGCACGAAGACAATCGCCCCGGCCTGATCCGCGACAACCCGAAAACCCGTTTCACCTATGTCGGTGACGCCGCGCATGGCGGCCGCTACAAGCCGCCGCAATACGGCAAGGACATCGAGCGTCTGCTCTCTGCACTGATCGCCTGGCATGGCGAGCTCGAAGCGGCCGGTGTTCCAGCACTGATCCGCGCGCCCCTCGTGCATCTCTACTACGAACAGATTCATCCTTTCTGGGACGGCAATGGCCGCGTCGGTCGCGTCATCGAAGCCACCTTGCTGCAGGCCGCCGGTTACCGCTACGCCCCCTTCGCCCTGGCGCGCTACTACCTGCAGAATATCGACGCCTACTTCACCCTCTTCAACACTTGCCGCAAGGCCGCCGAGAAAGGGCGAGATGCCCCCAATCAAGCTTTTGTCGACTTTCACCTCGAAGGGATGCGCCAGACCATCAATACGCTGCATGATCGCGTCAATCGACTGGTCAGCATGCTGCTCTACGAGAGCAAGATCCGCCGCGCTCTCGACGATAAGCAGATCAACGCCCGGCAATACACCATTCTTTCCATCCTCCTTGATCGCGGGCGACCACTGCCACTCGACGAAGTGCGGCACGCGCCCTGGTACACCAGCCTCTATCTGAAGCTCAACGACAAGACGCGACAGCGTGATCTGCACCGCCTGCGGGAACTGGAACTGGCTTTCCTCGATACCGAAAATGCACTGTGGCCGGGCTTCGTCGTCCCCAGGAACATCAAGCCGCCAGGCAAGCCGGAACAGGAGAGGGTGTCTCTTGGCGGTGTTCCTTCAGGGTCTTGAGTTCGTCCTGCAGGTGTTCGATGTCGTCGTGGGCAGCAGCTATTTTGGCGACAACGGCCTCGACTTTCGCTGGCTCAATTGTTTCGTCGAGGTGGAGCGTGCCGAATTGGGCGAGCCTGCGGCTGAGCTTGCTGGTCAGCGAGCGCCTGTTGGATCTCTTGATCGCCCCTGCGATCTGGCACCGCTTGGAATTCCCCGGGTTTCCCTGACCCGGGCCGTCCGCCGCGGCCTGCTGGAGCGAATCGGGCATGGGCTCTACGGCTTACCCAGGCGCGACGTCTCGGCCCACGGATCGCTGGCAGGACGGGCAGCAACTGGCGGCCGTGGTCGGCTACTGGTTCGCCTGGTATGCATTTAATCCCGCCACCGAGGTATTTCGCGCCGGCGAAGCATCCAAACCCCGCTGACAGCCTGACTCGGACTGGCGGAAACCGTCGATTTCCGGGAGACTGTAAGAATTCATGAAGACCTGGCCGATCTTCTCGCTGCCAACGTCGTCGAAATCGTCGCCTCGCTGCCCTGCTACCTGGAAGAGAACGTCGACCAACAGCGCGGCGACGGCATCTTCGAAGCCGGCCTGGCCGGTTTGCGCCGGCTCAATGCGCCTGGCTATGGTCTGCCGGGCAGCAGCTGCGGCGGTGCGCTCGACTCACATTCGCCCCAGGAGGAAACATGCATCCGACTGCGAGGATTACGGCCAAGCGGTCGTCTATCGCGGCAGCATTCCGCAGCACGCCCAGGCCTTCGTCCTCGACAAGCACCATCGCATCGAAATGGGGCGCGTGTTTCCAGTCTGCGGCAACACCTGGCGCATGCTCAAGGAAAGCCGACTGGCGCCGCATTTCGATTTCATCGGCGACTTTTCGCACCATTACGGCCTGTTCGAGGGTTGCGGCAAGGCGCTGCCTTTCAACACAAATGCGGGCGCCAATGCGGGCACGAACGCTGCCAACAGCGCTGGTACCGGCAGCAGCGACGAAAGCTGCGGCTGCTGCTAGACGATCCGGGCGATCGAAATCATCCTGGTCGGCATCGCCCTGTTCCTCGCCTTCGACAACGGCGCCAAGCAGTTCGTCATGCCCTGGACTGGGTCGGGCCGATGCCGACCCTGATTGATCGACGCGCTGGCCGACAGTTTTTCGGTCACGCAGGAACCGGTCGGCGGGCAATTCTTCCGCGCCATGACGCGCCAGTTCGTGCGTGCAAATCCGCCGCGTTCACCGGTTTGTCATGGGTCGCGTTTTCAAACGCGGACCTTCCACGTCGGGAACGAGTCGCGACTTTGTAAGTTATTGGCCAACTGCACGACCAATAGGCAAGACCGAAGAGACATCATGTTTGGCGAACCATTTCAGGGAGAACCTCTTGTCATTGCGTAAACTGCTTGTCGTTGTCGCCGTTGCCGTGTTTGTGGCGCTTTATATTGGATTGGATCTGGGGCGTTACTTCAGCCTCGATGCGCTAAAGGCCCAGCAGGCGGCGCTTGATGCCTATCGCCAGGCCCATCCCTGGCTGACCGCCGGCATCTACTTCGTCGTCTACGTCGCGGTGACCGCGCTGTCCCTGCCCGGCGCGGCGATCATGACCCTGGCCGGCGGCGCCGTGTTCGGCTTGCTGTGGGGCACGCTGCTGGTGTCCTTCGCTTCCAGCCTCGGCGCGACCCTGGCCTTCCTCGCCTCGCGTTTCCTGCTGCGCGACTGGGTGCAGAACCGTTTCGGCGAGCGCCTGCGCGCGATCAACGAAGGCGTCGGCAAGGAGGGCGGCTTCTATCTGTTCACCCTGCGCCTGGTGCCGGTGTTTCCCTTCTTCATGATCAACCTGCTGATGGGCCTCACGCCCATGCGCGCCGCCACCTTCTACTGGGTCAGCCAGCTCGGCATGCTGGCCGGCACGCTGGTGTACGTCAATGCCGGCACCCAGTTGGCCGGCATTTCCAGCCTCTCCGGCATCCTCTCGCCGGGCCTGATCGCCTCGTTTGCCCTGCTCGGCATCTTTCCGCTGATCGCCAAGAAGATCGTCGATACCGTCAAGGCGCGCAAGGTCTATGCGCGCTGGACGAAGCCGGCGAAGTTTGATCGCAACCTCATCGTCATCGGCGGCGGCAGCGCCGGCCTGGTCACGGCCTATATCGCGGCGGCGGTGAAGGCGAAAGTGACGCTGATCGAGAAGCACAAGCTGGGCGGCGACTGCCTCAACACGGGTTGCGTGCCTTCGAAAGCGCTGATCCGTTCGGCGAAGTTTCTGTCGCACACGCGGCGCGCAGCGGAATTCGGTTGCCGTAGCGCCAGCGCCGACTTTTCGTTTGCCGAGGTGATGGAGCGCGTGCAGCGCGTCGTGCGCGACATCGAGCCGCACGATTCCGTCGAACGCTACACCGGGCTGGGCGTCGACGTGATCGAAGGCAACGCGAAGATCGTTTCGCCTTGGGAAGTCGAAGTCACGCGCCACAACGGCGCCAGCGAGCGCATGAGCACGCGCGGCATCGTCATCGCGGCCGGCGCGCGGCCTTTCGTGCCGCCCATCCCCGGCATCGAGGAGGTCGGCTACCTGACCTCGGACAGCGTCTGGAATCTGCGCGAACTGCCCAAACGTCTGCTGGTACTCGGTGGCGGTCCGATCGGCTGCGAGCTGACACAGGCCTTCGCCCGCTTCGGTTCGCAAGTGTCGCAGGTCGAAATGCTGCCGCGCCTGATGATCCGCGAAGACCCCGAGGTCTCGGAGCTCGTCGCCGCACGCTTCTGCCGGGAGGGCGTCGATGTGCTGCTCAACCACAAGGCCAAGCAGTTTCTTATCGAAAACGGCGAGAAGATTCTGGTCGCCGAACACCAGGATGGCAACAGCAACCGCGAAGTACGCATCTCCTTCGATGCCGTGCTGGTCGCCGTCGGTCGCGTCGCCAACCTCAAGGGCTACGGGCTGGAAGAGATCGGTGTCGCCACGACGCGCACGGTCGACACCAACGAATTCCTGCAGACCAGCTACCCCAACATTTACGCCGCCGGCGACGTCGCCGGCCCCTACCAGTTCACCCACACCGCCGCGCACCAGGCCTGGTATGCGGCGGTCAATGCCCTGTTCGATCCCTTCAAAAAATTCAAGGCCGACTACTCGGTGATTCCCTGGGCGACCTTCATCGAACCCGAAGTGGCGCGCGTCGGCCTGAACGAGACGGAGGCGAAGGAGAAGGACATCGACTATGAGGTCAGCCGCTACGACATCGACGACCTCGACCGGGCGATTGCCGACAGCGAGGCGCATGGCTTTATCAAGGTGCTGACCGTGCCGGGCAAGGATCGCATTCTCGGCGTCACCATCGTCGGCGAGCACGCCGGCGACTTGATCGCCGAGTACGTGCTGGCGATGAAGAACGGCATCGGCCTGAACAAGATCCTCGG
>DPSD01000443.1 GCA_003538495.1 Accumulibacter sp. | reverse complement strand
TCGCGATGGACTTCGGACATGGCGATCCATTACTACAAGACCGTTTTGGGGATCGCCGCGCAGTTGCTCACCATGGTGCTGCTGGTCGGCATCGGCAAGTCCTTCGTCGACCAGTACTACACCAACATGAGCGCCGGGATCAGCCTCAAGGAATTGAGCGTGATGCTGATTGTCGCGGTGGTCCTGCTGGCCCTGGTGAACAAGGTGCCGGCCTTGATCGGCGGGCTGGCAATGCATGGCGGCACGCACGCCCTGGGCGGCGGTTTCGGTACCGGTGCGGCGATGGGTGCGGCAGCCATGGCGGGCGCGGCTGTCGCCACGGGAGGTGCTGCGATCGCCGCCGGCGCGACAAGTGCGGCCGGCGGTGCGCAAGCGTTGATGGCCGCGACCTCGAAAGCGGCACAGAACGTCGGCGGCGGCACGGACATCGTTTCGCGCATGGCCGGCGGGATGGCCGACGCGGTCGGCGGTGGCGGAGGAGGCGGGAGTGGTGCCGGCGGTGCCAGCCTCGGCAGCCCCCTGGCGCAGGCGATGGACGGGCCGACGACGGGCAGCAGCCCGTCATCCGGAACGACCTCAAGCGCTTCTCGCGCGAGTTCCAGCAACAAGGGCAGTACCGCCAGGAGCGGCGCGACCAGTAGTGCCAAAGCCAAGGGCACGACACCAGGTCAGCAACCGCAAGGCGGCACGAAGTCGGTTTTGGGCACAGCCGGCAGGATCGCCGCCGACACGGCTGCCAACCTGGCCAAAGGCAGTTGGGACGTCGCCAAGGAGAGGGCCAGCGCCGGCGCCGAGGCGGCACAAGACCGACTCAGCCAGACCGTCGGCGGAAAGGTGGCCGCGGCCATCAAGGCCCAGGGGACGAGCACCGCATCGACCGAGCAGGCCAGACCGGAAGCGATATTCGACGGCAACAGTCTGTCAGGAGCCAGCGACACGGCGGTAGACGCCGAGTCGGAAGTCGCCGCATTCCGCGACGCCGTAGACACCCGATCCTCATCATGAAAGGGGCATTTCACATGAAAACCAAGTGCGTTTTCGCTTCACTCACCCTGGCTGCGGTTGCGTCGATTCCAGTCACTGCCAGCGCCCAAGCGGTGCTGACCGGGGACACTCGCCTGGCGTGCGAAGCCATCCTTTGCCTGGCGACCGGCACCCGCCCCAGCGAGTGCTCGCCATCGCTGCACCGCTATTTCAGCATCTCGCACCGCAAGCTGAGCGATACCATCCGCGCGCGGGGCAACTTCCTGAAACTGTGCCCGGCGGGCAATCAAACGCCGGAAATGAGTCTGCTGGTCAACGCGATGGCGAACGGCGCCGGCCGCTGCGATGCGGCTTCGCTGAACGTCACGCTTCGTTCCTGGAGTTGGGGAAGTGGGGAAAGCGAAGCCGCGGTGTTCATCGGCAACCAGATGCCAAACTATTGCGCGGTCTATACCGGCCACGCCTACACCGACTTCGCCGGCACGCAGCCGCGTTACGTAGGGACGCCAGAAAGGGGAGGGTACTGGGTCGAAGCCAACGCCTACGACCACGCACTGGCGGAGTACAACGCCAGAATCGCAGCAGAAGACGCGCAGCGTCGGCGTTTTCTGTAAGCAGGGCTGGAACAAGCACGAGAGAAGCGCCATGCCCTTTGTCGATCTACCACCGCAACTGCAAGAGCGCGTCGTGTGCTCGATTGCGGCGGCCGTGAAGTACGAGGTTCCCGCGAACATCGTCCTGGCGGTTGCCGAGAAGGAAGCGGGAAAACCCGGGCAATGGGTGCGCAACACCAACGGCACGCACGATGTGGGGCCGATGCAGTTCAATACGTCATACCTGGGCGACCTGGCCCGCTATGGAATCACCGCTGACGATGTCGCCGCGGCCGGCTGCTACGCGTACGACCTGGCCGCCTGGCGGATCCGTGGACACCTCAAGAAGGACAAGGGCGACCTCTGGACTCGCGCGGCCAACTACCACTCCCGGACGCCGCGATACAACGCGGTGTACCGGAAAGATCTACGCGTGAAGGCCGCCAAGTGGGCGGACTGGCTGGAGGCGCGTTTTGTGACGGTGGATGTGACGAAGAAGCGTGCTACGGCCTCGCTGCCGGTGGCGGCGGCGGTGGTGCAAGCAAGCCGAGTGCAGGCGACGGCGACACCGCCGGCAGCAAAGCCACCGAGCAAGCTGGCTTGGGAGAGCGCCGGGTATGTTCCGCGAAAAGTAACCAGTGCCCAGCCGTGATTCAAGGGGGCCTGATTTTAGCCGCTAAAATTTTAGCGGCTAAAATTTCCTGAAGGCCCTCCGGAATCATCAGCGACGACAGGGCCTTGGTGAAAAAGGAGCTTCATTCATGCTCCCTCAAGGGCTGGGCCGCTTCTATCGCTTCTCGCGCACGCTCCACCAGCTCTGAGCGGCGGCCTCCAGCACGTACCACTGTCGAGCGGTGGTGTTCGAAACCTGCAGCAAATGGCGGTAGTGCGTCCAGCTCAATTCGTGACGCAGCCCGTCACGAATCGGGAATGCCTAGTAAAACAGGTGCATGTAGCGAACATTCGAGGGATCAAAGCCCTTGCCGAGCTCGCCTGTCAGTTCAGCCGTGGTTCAAGCGGGCCAGATTTTAGCGGCTAAAATTT
>DPSD01000252.1 GCA_003538495.1 Accumulibacter sp. | reverse complement strand
CTGCGCCGGAAGACAGCGCACCGCCGGCAGCTCGCCGAAGTCGCGAACCACCTCGACCTTGTCGTTCGGCTCGTTCCAGACCACCTTCAACGCCCTCTCCAGTCCGCGATTGAGGTCGGCGTCCTGCCACTCGGCTTCCTCACGGTGCGAAAAATCCTTGAGGTCGGTAACTATCTTGCGCACCCGCGCCAGGCCGTCGGCCGAATCGCGAATCAGGTCGGGGATGTCCTGCCGCAGGTAGTCGAGTTCGATGTCCTGCCATGCCTGCTCGGCGGCAAGCCGCGCCGGATGATGGCGGGCCAGCGCCGCAACCGCTGGCGCCGTGGCATCGATGGTCGCCAGCAAACGTTCGACGTAGTCCTTGAGCGAGGCCAGATTCAAACGGGCGATACCGACCGGTTTGTCGATCTCGTGCGCCACCCCGGCCGCGAGCTGGCCGACGGCGGCCATTTTCTCGGTCTGCAGCTGGCGCCCTTGCGTTCTCTCGATGGCTTCGATCGCCCGCTGCAGCTCGCCCTGCTCGCGCAGCAGGTCGGCATTGGTCGCCGCCAGTTCGCGGCTGCGTTGGTCGACCTGTTGCGCGAGATCGGCGTTGGCCTCGACCAGTTTCGCCCGCGCCGCGAGCAGCTGCACGTTCGCCTCAACGAGTTTGCGGTTGCGCTCGGCGACGACCGCATAGAGGTCGATCAGTGCGTCGGCGAGCACCGTCTGCGCCGTATCCTCCTTCGTTTCGCGCGCCAGCGTCGCCGCTTCGGCAGGCGTGTGCCCACTGGCGATCAGCGCCAGTTGCCTGGCCATCAACTGATCGTCGGTGAGCAGGTGGACAGTCAGCCAGTTGGCCAGAAAGCGCAGCAGCAGTTGACCGTCGATCTGTTCGTCGGCAGCGACCTGCCGCCGCATCAGCGCAACCTCCTGAACAAAGGCGCGGTGCGAACGCGCTTGAAGGTCGAGGCACGAGTCTTCCAGACCGCCCTCGCGCATCAGTCGCTCCTCGTCGCGAAAGTGCGTCTGCGCGTATTCCGACAGACGATCCAGCAGCGCGTCGGCCGCTGCCGCACCGAGCGGCTCGCCGCGAGAGAGCAGTGGCGCTACGTCATTGACCAGATCGACGAGTCCGCGGTGCTGGCTGTCGACCAGGTCGATGCCGGTCACGAAGTGCCTGCTCCATTTCATGAAGGTCATTGCTGTTCTTTCTGGTGCGTTGGCCAAGGCCGCCCGGCCGGCGAGGCCACGCGCCCGCCTCCGCAAGCATCAGCGAGCAGCCGGCCGGGTGCAGCGACGAGGACGCCGTTCATGCGTTCATGCAGTCATCGAACCGCTCTGACTGCCGTCGATCGGCAGGGTGATGCGAAAGCGCGTGCCGCGGCCAACCGCTGACCGGAAGTCTATACGACCGTGATGCTTTTCGACGATCCCGAAGGCAATCGAGAGCCCAAGTCCGGTCCCCTGGCCGACCTGCTTGGTGGTAAAGAAGGGCTCGAACAGCCGCTTCTGAACTTCCGGCGACATGCCGCGCCCGGTGTCCTCGATCTCGACCCAGACGGCATTGACCACACCAGCCGCATCTACCTCGCTGCCGGTGCGAATGTCGATTCTTCCGCGCGTCTCGATCGCCTGCGCGGCATTGACCAGCAGGTTCATGAACACCTGGTTGAGCTGCGACGCCAGGCAGTTGATCGGTGGCAGTCCGGCGTAGTGGCGTTCGACGTCGGCCTTGTACTTGAGCTCGTTCCAGACGATGTTGATCGTGCTGTCGAGACCCTGCTCGAGGTCGGCCCACTGCCACTCGGCCTCGCCGACGCGCGAGAAGTCCTTGAGGTCGATGACGATCTGCCGCACACGTTCGAGCCCTTCCTTGCTTTCAGCGATCAACTTCGGCAAGTCCTCGACGATGTACGGATGGTCGCACGCGGCCTTGAGCCGGCGAACCTCGTCGAACATGCTGCCGCCGGCTTGCGCCGGCAGCTGCGCCACGCGGTCGACAGCGGCGTCGATCGCCAGCAGGTCGTCGACGTACCCGGCGAGCGTCCCGAGGTTGGAGTACACGAAGCCGATCGGGTTGTTGAGTTCGTGCGCCACGCCGGCCGCGAGCTGTCCGATCGCCGACATCTTCTCCGATTGCAGCAGTTGCAGGTGCGCCTGTTCGAGCTGGTCCTTGAGTTCGGTCACCTCGGCGAGCCGGCGCGCCAGATCCGCCTCGGCGCGCCCCCGGCGGACGACGTTCCAGACGTCGTTGCCGATCAGTTGCACGCTGGTGACGTCGAAATCGTCATAGGGGCCCGTCTTGTTACCCACCCCGATGATCATTCGCACCGCGCCCTCGTCGAGCACCGGCACCGAGATCAGCCGCTGCAGTGGCGCGTGCCCGTCGGGCAGGCCGCGCCGGGCGGGATGCGCGGCGTAATCGTTGAAACAGACGGCGCGGCTCTCGCGGCAGCAGTCGGCCCATATCCCCGCCTGGCTGATCGGGTAGTGGGCGTCGAACATCGCGCTGCAGCTCTGCAGCGCGCCAGCGGTCCAGGTCGACAGCTCGATCGTCTCCTGGTCGTCGTTGACGAAATGCAGGAAGCCGATGCGGCTGGTGGTCAGTTTCTCGGCGAGTTCGAGGGCGCAAGCGAGGAACTCCTTCTCGGGCAGCGTCCCGCCACGCGCGTTGATTTCGAGCAGCGCCGTGGTTCTCTGCTCAAGCTTGTAACGCTGCGTTACGTCGATCGTGATGCCGCCGAGCAGGGGCGGATCATCGTTCTGCCTGATCACGAAGCGGATCGACTGATACCTGCTGTCGCCGTAGCTGCGCTCGACGACCTCGCTGTTGCCGGAATCGAGTACCTGGCGATCGCGGGCGCTGACCCCTTCGCCCCGATCGCCGGGAAAGATCTCGGCGCTGGTCTTGCCGATCAGCTGTTCGGCGTCGCGGTGCAGCAGGTCGCGGCAGCGGCGATTGACGTGCAGCATGCGCAGCGACTGGTCCTTGATGTACGCCAGCCCGGGCAGGTGGTCGAGAAAATTCCTGAGCATTTCGCGCGTGCGGCCGAGCTCACGTTCGGCGCTCTTGCGCGCGTCGATGTCCTCGATGATCACCACGAAGTGCTTCGGCGTACGGTCTTCGTTCCAGATCAGCGCCACCGTGATGTTCACCCAGACGCTGCCGCCATCCTTGCGGATGTAGCGCTTTTCCTTGCTGTAGGAGGCGATTTCGCGCGCCAGCATGCGGTCGATCTCGGCGACATCGGACGCCAGGTCGTCCGCGTGCGTGATGTCCTGGAAACGCAGGCGCAGCAGTTCTTCCTTGCGATAACCGACGATCTCGCACAAGCGATCGTTGACGCTCAGCCAACTGCCGTCGGGGGCCACCAGCGAGATTCCCACCGCGGCCTGCTCGAAGGCCGCACGCAGTTCCTCTTCGCTCTGGCGCAGCCTGGCCTCGTCGCGCCGCTGCGCGGTGACGTCGAGGACGACGCCGACCACCACCGGCTTAGCCGCGTCGGGTGCCAGCAGCTGCGCCGTGCTGCGCACCCAGCGCAGGCTGCCGTCCAGCGGTCGAACGATCCGGTATTCGATGCCAGGGACATCGTGCCTGCCGGCCACCACGGCGCGAAAGGCGCGGTCAAGCGCCTGCCGGTCATCGGGGTGCACCAGCGCCAGCCAGCCCGCCCAGCTGTGGGGATACGCCACGTCGGCGCCGGCGATCGCGTACAGGGACTCGCTGACACCAAAGCGGTCAGTAGCGACCTCGTACGAGAAGAGACCGAAGCCACCGACCTGCTGCGCCTGCCGGATCCATTCGTCGCGTTCGAGCAGACTGGCCGTCGCCGCCGCCTGTTGCTGCCAGTGGCGGCTCAGCAACAGCCCCAGCAGGGTGCTCAGCACGGCAAACAACGCCACCCCACCGGCGCCCACCCAGGCGTGCTGCCGCCATGCCGCGAGCACGGCCGCGCGCGGCTGTCCGACGATGACGTAGAAACCGAATGCCGCGCTGCGCGCGTAGGCGACCAGCAGCCCGCTGCCATCCTTCGTTGCGGCAAAGAAACCCTGCTCGGGCGACGCTTCGACAGCCTTTCGCAGGGCAGCGACCAGTAGCCCGCTTTCGCCCTCGGCAGCGTCAGACTCCACGGCGCGGCCCGCGACCCAGCGGAATTCCGAATCGATCAGGCCGACGTCGGCCGCCGCCCCGGCCACCATGCCGATCAGGATCTTGTTCAGGTGCTCGACGGGCAGCGATGCCAGCGCGATGCCATTGAAGCGCCCGTCCGGAAGGGCTATCCGCCGCGCCAGGACGATGATTGGCGTGCGGGTGATCCGGCCGGTCAGCGGCTGACTGATCGCCAGCCCGGCCTGCGGATCGTCGCGCAGCTGGATGAAGTAGGCTCGGTCGGCGATCGGGACCCGACTTCGGCGGTCCTCCGCAGGCGAATAGATGACGTTGCCATCGGCATCGGCGATGCGCAGCAGCGCCAACGCCGGATGCCACCCGGCAACGCGCTGCAGCCAGTTTTCCACTTCGTCACGCCCATGCGAGATCTGCTGGGCGTACTCTTCCGCAACGATCTGTAGCGTCAGGTCGATCCTTCCGTACTGGTTCTCGACCTCCTTGGCGATCAGCCGGACGAGCGCCGCCCCCTGCGCCTCGCTCTTGTGTTCCTCGCTGCGGCGCGACTCGGCGAAGAAGTACAGCACGGCGGCGGCGACCGCCAGGTTGAGGCCAACGATGACGACGGCGAGGTAGCGGCTGAAGAGCAGCGGCGGCACCGACCAACGGCGCATGCCGCCGGTACTTGACGGCTGCTGGCCTGGCGATGTGGGCGAGCTTGCATCAGACATGACTTTGCTGGTTCTCCGGGAGCGCTCTGACGCGCGTCTGGCCGTCCAGCGAGGGAGAATAAGCCCAGCGCGGCAAAAAGGCCATCGCGTTAAGGGGCTACCCGGCGTTGCCGGCGCGACATTGCCCAGGCCACCGGTACGGGGCACGACGCGCTGCCGCGGCGCTGGCCGGCGATGACCAAGGGCGTGCTCTCTGATAGAGTGCGGTTCGGCGCGACGGTGACCGCGAGAGCGCAGCGAAAGGACCCTGATGAGCAGTCTGGAAGGTGCGTCGATCCGCGCAGCAAGCCGGGTGCGCGAAGCGCGCCAGCGCTTCGCCGTGTGGGCGCGCTGCCCGTCTTGCCGCGCGCGGGCCTGGTGATGATGGTCAAGCTGAGCATCCGTCAGGGCCTGTGGCTGTTCGTCGTGCTTGGCGCCCTGACCCTGAGCAGCATCGCCGGCCTCGGCATGTGGGGCACCTGGCGCGGCCAGGAGGGTCTTCGTCAGGTGCTCGAAGACGAGGTCGGACCAACGCAGAACCTGATTGTGGTCGACAAGGAACTCACCCACCTGCGCGCGCAGCTGTATGGCGTCCTCAACGACGACATGAGCGCTGCGGGTGCCCGACTCCACCTTGAAACGGCGCGCCGCGACCTTCCCCGCGCCTGGGCGCTGTATCGCGAGGCGACGGCAGGCGAGGCCACCGCCGATGAGCAGCACCTGGTCGACACCATCGAAGCCGCCATGCTCTGGCTGCCGGGCTTTGCTTACGGCCTCGACGAACTGCTGGCCCGGCGCGACCTGGCGGCGATCGCAACCGTCCTGAAGGAGGACTGGTGGGCGGTGCAACTGCAGGTGGTGATCCCGGTCCGGCAGCTGATCGCGTTGCAGGAAGGCCACGTCGCCGAGTCTTACGCCGCCGCACAAGCCGTCTATCGGAAGGCGCTGCTCGGCGACCTGGCGCTCCTGCTCATTGGCCTGACGCTGCTGCTGGTGTTTTCGCGGCTGCTTTTGCGCTACATCGGCTACAAACTCGACGTCATCGAGGGCGCCCTGCTGCGGATCGGCCAGGGGGACTTCGGCACGCGCGTCAAGGGCAGTCATCGCGGCGAATTCGGGCGCATCCTCTTGGCACTCGACCGGACCGCCGATACCCTGCGTGCGGATCGCGAGGCGATCACTATCCTGCAGCAGAGGCAGGCGTCGATCCTCGAATCGATGGTCGAGGGGCTCTACGGAACCGACGCCGAAGGCCGGATGAACTACGTCAATACGGCCGCCGAGCGCTTGCTTGGCTGGACCGCGGTCGAGATGCTCGGCAAGCGGCCGCACGCCATGTTTCACCATACGCACGCCGACGGCAGTCCGTATCCGGCAGCGGAATGTCCGCTCTCCGGCGCCCGCCTTCGCCAGGAGCCGAGCGCTTCGACCGACGAGGTCTTCTGGCGCAAGGACGGCAGCAGCTTTCCGGTCGACTTCGCCGGTTCGCCGATCGTCGCCGGCGAGCGCACGGTTGGCGCCGTGGTCGTCTTTCGTGACATCAGCGAGCGGCGGAGCGCAGAGCGTGCCAGGCAGAAGTTGCTCGCCGAGTTGCACCAGCGCAACGAGCAACTGACGGTGACCGAGGACCAGTTGAGTCGCAAGGAGGAGGAACTGCGCAGCGTTCTCGACAACCTGCGCGACGGGGTGATCACGATCGACGAGCAGGGTTTGATCCGCTCGTTCAACCCGGCGATCTGCAGCATCTTCCAGCAGCCGGCGGAAGCCTTGTCCGATCAGAACGTGACGATGCTGATACCGTCTGAACTGCGCAACACGCATCGCCACGGCCTGGCACGTTATCTCGCCACCGGAGAAACGCACGTGCTCGGCAAGACGGTCGAACTCGAGGGGCTGCGCAGCGACGGATCGCGCTTCCCGATCGAGCTGTCGATCAATGCCTATTCGGTGCGCGGCAAACACTTCTACAGCGGCATCATTCGCGACAGCACCGCCCGCAAGGAAGCCGAAAAAGCCTTGCGCAATGCCCTCGACCAGGCCCAGGAATACCTCGACGTGGCGCTGGCGGTGATCGTGGTCATCGACTGCGACCTGCGCGTGCGCATGATCAACCGCGCGGGCTGTGAGTTGCTCCGGCTGAGCGAGAGCGAGATCATCGGCGCCAACTGGTTCGATCGCTTCGTTCCCGAGCCGCAACGCGAGTCGCTGGGGGACAGCTTCCGGTGCTGGCTGGCGGGCAGACCGAAGGGCGTCATCGGCGCCCACAACCAGAACGACCTCCTGACCGCCGACGGCCGGATCAGGCGCGTGCTGTGGAGCAATGCCCTGCTGCGCGATTCGTCCGGTACGGTGACCGGGACCTTGAGTTCGGGCATCGACATCACCGAGCAACACGCCGCCGAGCTGCAGCTGCACGCCAGCATCGAGCACCTGACCGAGCTCAACCGCAAGCTCGGCGAAGCGCAGAACCAGTTGCTGCAAGCGGAGAAGATGGCTTCGATCGGCCAGCTGGCAGCCGGCGTGGCGCACGAAATAAACAACCCGGTCGGTTTCGTCAATTCCAACCTCGGCAGCCTCAGGGACGAAGTGAACAGCCTGCTGCAAGTGATCGATGCCTATGCCGCTGCCGACACGGTCATCGCCGAGCATCCCGCGCTGCGCGACGCGATTGCCGCCGCCAGGGAAGCCGCCGATCTGGATTACGTGCGCGACGACGTCGGCACGCTGATCGATGAATCGCTCGAAGGCCTGCAACGCGTCCGCAAGATCGTCCAGGACCTCAAGGACTTCTCCAGGGTGGACACCGCGGAGTGGCAGTTCGCCAATCTCGAGGCCGGCCTCGACAGCACGCTGAACATCGTCTGGAACGAAATCAAGTACAAGGCCGCGGTACACAAGGAATACGCCGGTGTTCCCGAGGTCGAATGCATCCCGGCGCAGATCAACCAGATCCTGCTCAACCTGCTGGTCAATGCCGCACACGCCATCGAACAGCGCGGCACGATCACCCTGCGCACCGGCTTCGATGCGCGGCAGGTGTGGGTCGAGGTCGAGGACAGCGGCAAGGGCATCGCCCCGGGGAACCTGGAGCGGATCTTCGAACCGTTCTTCACCACCAAGCCGGTTGGCCAGGGGACCGGCCTCGGACTGTCGCTGGCCTACGGCATCGCCAAACGACACGGCGGCCGCATCGAGGTCAGCAGCGAAGTCGGCCGCGGCACCCGCTTCCGCCTGCTGCTGCCGAGCACGCGGCCGCCGGCCGATGCGCTGGCGGCGACCGCTGCCCTGACTTCCGTCGATGACCAGCAGCACTGAGCGCGCCGCAGCCATGCCGACCTTCGCCGGCTCGCTGTTACCTGCGCCAGCCTGGGCCGGTACCTCCGGCAACGACGGATGGTCGGCACGGAGCGCGACGCCATCGAAGTGATCGAGGTCGCCGAAGGCCGACCGATCAAGACGTGGACCGCAGGCGTCCCGGTCGAGGCCGCGGCGCGCCAGCAGTTGCTCAACACCGCCCGCCTGCCGTTCATCTTCCACCACCTGGCGGTGATGCCCGACGTGCACCTCGGCAAGGGGTCGACCATCGGCAGCGTCATCCCGACCAGCGGCGCGATCATTCCGGCGGCGGTCGGCGTCGATATCGGCTGCGG
>DPSD01000250.1 GCA_003538495.1 Accumulibacter sp. | reverse complement strand
GACAACTACGCGGCCTACAACCGGATTCCCGAGCGCATCCTGCAACTCGACTGGCCCAGGCGCCTGTTCGGCGAATCGCGCCGCCGCCATTTTGCAACCTACGTCGGCGACAACCTCGGCGCGCTGGCCGGCAACTTCCTGTTCGGTGCTCTGCTCGGGGGAACGACCTTGTTCGGCCTCCTGCTGGGGCTGCCGATCGACATCCGTCACGTCGCCTTTTCGTCGGCTTTCGTCGGCGTCGCCCTGGTCGGTCTGGATTTCTCGGCGCACCTGTCGGCCGTCGTCTGGGCAGCGCTGGGTGTCGGCATGATCGGTTTCATCAACCTGAGTGTCAGTTTTGCGCTGGCCCTGGACGTCGCGCTGCGCTCCCGGCAGGTTTCCGACGCGCAGTGGAGAACGCTGGGCCGATCGGTCCTTGAACATCTGCTGCGCCGGCCCATGGATTTCTTCCTGCCGCCCCGGAAAGGTGCCGAGTGAGGTGCAAGACGTCATCCGAACGGACTTTCGCGATCGCATTGAACGGAGTCGCACATTGGCGACCGGCGTTCTCGACCGCGGATACCGACACTCGGGCGCTGGTGCGTGTCACCAAGCGTCAAGGGAAGGCGGTGCTCAGGGACAAGCAGTTGATGGGCCGAATTGCCGACCACGACCCGCAGTGGATGGCCCGGAACGCTGGCCCAAGTGCGCCGGGCTGACCCAATCCACGGCTACTGCGCCACGACGATGCTGCTCCCTGTGACCACGCTTCCGGCCGAACGCTAATGAGCATCACTCCGACCGAGCAGCCGCGCGAAGCGATCGACGTAGCGCCGGCGAAGACAAGCGAGCTGATCGACACAGTCTTTCGCGCCGAATCGCGCCGTGTGCTGGCCACCCTGATTCGTTTGCTCGGCGATTTCGACCTTGCCGAAGAGGCGCTGCAGGACGCTTTCAGAGCGGCCCTGGAGCAGTGGCCGCGCGCTGGCGTGCCGGCCAGTCCGCGCGCCTGGCTGGTGTCCACCGGTCGCTTCAAGGCCATTGACGCGCTGCGCCGGAACGCGCGCTTCGAAGCGCTCGGCGATCTGGACGAGGCCGAGCAGCGGCTGGCGGCGCTCTCCGATGCCACGGCGCCGACGGACGACCAGCAACTCGAGGATGATCGGCTGCGCCTGATTTTCACCTGTTGCCATCCGGCGCTATCGCCCGACGCGCAGGTGGCGCTGACCTTGCGCGAGGTCTGCGGCCTGACCACCGAGGAAATTGCCAACGCCTTCCTGACGCCGGCGCCGACGCTGGCGCAGCGCATCGTCCGCGCCAAGGCGAAGATCCGCGATGCGCGCATCCCCTACCAGGAACCGTCGCCAGGCGACCTCCCGGCCCGCCTGGACAGCGTCCTGCGGGTTATTTACCTGGTGTTCAACGAGGGCTACTCGGCATCGTCTGGAGCAGCGTTGATCCGACACGATCTCTCGGGCGAGGCCATCCGTCTGGGTCGCCTGCTGCGCGAGTTGTTGCCGGAGCCGGAGGTCGAGGGCTTGCTGGCCTTGATGCTGCTGCACGAGTCGCGGCGTGCGGCGCGCACTTCGCCGACCGGCGATCTGATTCTGCTCGACGACCAGGATCGCTCGCTCTGGGAGCGCGAACAGATCGCCGAGGGTGTGGCGCTGGTCGAGCACGCGCTCAGTTCGCGGCGCTTCGGTCCGTATGCGCTGCAGGCGGCGATCGCGGCGGTGCTGGCCGAAGCGCCGAGCACCGCCGCGACCGACTGGCGCGAGATCGTCGGCTTGTACGACGTGCTGCTGCGGGTCGAGCCCTCGCCGGTGGTCGAATTGAACCGTTCGGTGGCGGTGGCCATGCGCGACGGGCCCGCCGCCGGGCTGACGCTGATCGACGCGATCCTGGCGCGCGGCGAACTCGCCGACTACCGGCTCGCGCACGCCGCCCGTGCCGACCTCTGTCGCCGCCTGGGACGACACGATGACGCGCGAGCCGCCTATCTGCGGGCGCTGAGCCTGACCAGCCAGGCGCCCGAGCGGCGTTTCCTGGAGCGACGGCTGGGCGAATTGAGTGGTTGACGAAGCGGCATCATCGGACGGCACGATCCCTGCACGGGGCCGCGGCAACGCTGGCCACCGAAAATATCTCGCCCGCGTGTCGATTCGACGCCCGGCCGATCGACTAGGGAGCAGGAACAGACTTTTTGCTGTCCGAACGTCTGCGTCGAGGACTATTTGCGAATCCCCAGGCGGACCAGCAACGGCGCAGCTTGCGCTGGAAGCTCGCGTGCTCCGGCCAGCCACCTACCCACAGGAGTCATCCCATGCGATTCATGATCATTGTCAAGGCGACCGCCGACACCGAAGCCGGCGTCATGCCAGGGGAGCCGCTGCTGACGGCGATGGCGCAATATCACGAGCAACTGGCCACCGCCGGCGTCCTGGTCGATGGTTCGGGCTTGCAAGCGAGCAGCAAGGGCTGGCGAATCCGCTACGCCGGCGACCGGCGCAGCTTCGTCGATGGACCCTTCGCCGAGACCAGGGAACTGACCGCCGGCTACACCATCATCCAGGTCAAGTCCAGGGAAGAAGCAATCAGTTGGAGCATGCGCTATCCCAATCCCGCCGGCGAGGGCCGGGAGACCGAGATCGAAGTGCGCCAGTTCTTCGAGCTGGAAGACTTCGCCTGCGGCGAGGCGATCGACCGCTTCCGCGAGATCGGCGAGTCACAACGCGCGATCAGCGGCATGTTGTAGATGACCAGGCTCGATATCGCCTTCCCGCGACGGGCGCACGACAATGCCTGACGGTGCCTGCCGGGCGCAGCGGCAGACAACCGCTCGCTTGCCAGGCGCAGCGCCGTGCAGCCACGACCTATTGACCAGCAGTCCATTCCCGAAGGAGAACGACGATGCCTCACAACCCCATCCGTTGGTTTGAAATCCACGTGCAGGACATGGACCGTGCGAAGAAATTCTATGAGTCCGTCCTGCAGCTCAAGCTCGAAAAACTGAACGCGCCGGCAGGCGAAATGTGGGCCTTTCCGATGCAGAAGGAGCAATATGGCGCGACCGGCTCGCTGGTCAGGATCGACGGCGTCGCCTCCGGTGGCAACAGCGTCCTGATCTACTTCGCCTGCGACGACTGCGCGATCGAGGCGGCGCGCGTCAGCGAAGCGGGGGGCCGCATCGAGCAGGATAAAATGTCGATCAACGAGTACGGCTTCATCGTCCTGGCGGTCGATACCGAAGGCAATACCTTCGGCCTGCATTCGATGCCAGCCGACGCGCAAGCGGGCGCCGCCTGCTGACCGACCAGCACTGACCAAGGGAAGCCGAAGATGAAATACCTGTGCCTGGTCTATCTGGACGAGAATCGCCTCGACGAACTGCCCGACCGCGAATGCGTCGCCTACGACCGGGCCATCCGGCAGAGCGGCCACTGCCTCGCGTCCGAGGCCTTGCAGTCGGTGCAAAGCGCGACCACGGTGCGGGTCCGCAACGGCAAGCTGGCGGTAACCGACGGTCCCTTCGCCGAAACCAAGGAGCAACTCGCCGGCTTTTACATGATCGAAGCCCGGGATCTCGACGAAGCGATCCAGGTCGCCGCCGGGATTCCGCCGGCGCGCGTCGGCAGCATCGAAGTACGACCAATCAGGCCAATTCGGGAAAGCGTCGCCGAAGCCGAGGGGCAACACCGGGCGCGCTGAGCAGCACACACTTACCAATCAACAAGCAAGCTGCGGGAAGGAGCAAGCGATGATGGACAACAAGGAACAAACAGTCATGGAAGCGCAGCACCGATCGGCCGGCACGGCGGATTCGCGCCATCTGGTGCTGCTGGTCGCCACGCGCAAGGGCGCGTGGATCTATCGCGGCGACCCGGCGCGCGACAGCTGGCGGGTCGACGGCCCGCACTTTCTCGGCCACATCATCAGCCACCTGGTGCTCGACCCGCGCGATGGACGCACCCTGCTCGCGGCGGCCAAGACCGGCCACCTCGGCCCGACCCTCTTTCGCTCGACCGATCTCGGGCGCAGCTGGAAGGAAGCCGCACGCCCGCCCGCCTTCGCTCCGGCTTCCGACAGCGAAGGTTTGCCCGGCCGCACCGTCGATCACACCTTCTGGCTGACGCCGGGACACGCCGACGAGGCCGACGTCTGGTACGCCGGCACATCGCCGCAGGGGCTGTTTCGCTCCGACGACGGCGGCCTCAGCTGGGCACCGTTCTCGACCATCAACGACGACCCGCAATTCCGGAAATGGATGGGCAGCGCACAGGATGGCACGCCCGACGGTCCGAAGCTGCACTCGATCATCGTCGATCCACGCGATTCCCGGCATCTATACCTGGCCATGTCGGGCGGCGGCGTGCACGAGAGCGTCGACGGCGGCGGGAGTTTCAAGCCGCTGCTCGACGGGCTGGACGTGGTCGAAGGCTTCGATCGTACCGACCCGACGGTCCACGACCCGCACTGCGTCCGCCTTTGCCCGAGCAATCCCGATCGTCTCTATCAGCAGAACCACTGCGGCATCTACCGCCTCGACCGGCCGTCCGAGGAATGGTTGAACATCGGCACGAGCATGCCGCCAACGGTCGGCAACGTCGGCTTCCCGATGGTCGTGCACCCGCGCGACGCCGACACCGCCTGGGTCTTTCCGATGGACGGCACCTCGGTCTGGCCGCGCACCAGCCCCGATGGGATGCCCGCCGTCTACGCGACCCGCGACGGCGGCGCCAGCTGGCAGCGTCTCGACACCGGCTTGCCGGCGAGCCAGGCCTGGTGGACCGTGAAACGGCAGGCAATGACCGCCGACCGGCTCGACCCGGTGGGTCTGTACTTCGGCACCAGCAGCGGCGAGCTGTGGATGAGCCGCGACGAAGGCCTGCGGTGGCAGTGCATCGCGCGCCACCTGCCGGAAATCTATGCCGTCGAGGTCGCTGAAGCGGTCGATGGAATGCCGGGAGTCGAAGAAGCCACGACCATCGCGATCGCCAAGATGAGCGAAACAGGGACAATCAGCGCCGCGACGACAGCGGCCGAAGCGGCCGACGCCGCCACAGCGGCCTAGCGCGCTCGCCCGATGAAGGTCATCATTCCCAGCGCGCTGCGCTCCTACACCGAGCGTGGCGAGGTCGAGGCCAGCGGCACGACGCTTGCCGCCGTCCTCGCCGACCTCGACCAGCGCTATCCGGGAATTCGCTTCCGGATGATCGACGAGCAGCAGCAGATGCGGCCGCACATCCGCTTCTTCCTTGACGGTGAGCAGTTGCGCGAACTCTCGCGGCCACTGCGCGCGAGCGGCGAGCTGATCATCGTACAAGCACTGAGCGGCGGCTGAGGCCGCACGCCACCAATGGCCTCGGATCAGAACGAAGAAAGGCCCCGATGGACCTTTCCCGGGGGGCAGCGCCGCGACCAGTCGCCGCGCGCGTCTCTAGCCTGGCGACCGACGAGCCCGGACCGTGACCGCGGCCGCGATCGCCAACATCAGCGTCAATGGCATCGAGGGCTCCGGAACGACTTGCGCCAGCACCGGCTCACCGTAGATGAAATCATCTATCACCACCAGATCGGTAAGGGTGTTCCCCGGCGCCAGGAGCTGATTGCCGCTGGTGATGCGCGCGCGTGAAACGATGCTTCCTTCGCTGAAGCGCACGCCCAGAAAAGAGAGAGTCTCGTTGCCCGGGTTGTTGGGCGCGAAGAACTGCCCGAGCGAGTGGTCGAGCGCATCGAAGAACTCGATCCCCGTCGTGTTCGCCAGATCGACGTCGGAGAAGACCACTCCAAAGCCGTTGGTCAGCGCCGCAGTGGCTGTGCCGGGTATGAAAAACCGCACGTCGGTAATGTTGCTGCCCAGCGCGGTGAACAGCCTCTGTGAACTGAACGGTGCGAACAGGTCCGGGTAGTTGGGGTCGATGTTGCCAAACTCCACGGGCGCCACACCCGAGTTGGCGCTGACCTGGAAGCCGCTGCCCGGCGTCGTCATCTCGACCCCGCGCGGGCTGTTCGAGTTGAAGAAATTGGCCGGCAGGCCGTTCGGCGCCGCGAAGACGTTGGGCACGCCGTCCCAGTTGATCTCGCGCCGACCGCTGCCAAAGGAACCGGCGACATTGGCATTGAGTGCGCCGAGCGACGCGCGGAACGCGTCCACCGTGCCCTGAATCGCCGCCGGGTTGCTGCCGGCTGCGAGCGATACAACGGGAAGGGCCTGCACACTCGCTGCCGCGCAGGCCAGCGCCGCGCCGAACATCATTCTTGAAATCTTCATCGCTTGTCTCCTGCTGAGGGGGGCTGTAGTCCAATCGGGTTTCCGGCGCCGATAGGGCCAAAAGCCAAAAGCAATATTTGCGCCCATTATAGACTCCGACAATGAATCAATGGCTTGTGGTCAAGCGCAGCCAGCGACTGTCGACGAGTGTAAAGAAGGTCGACAGGCCCAACAGTTCTCGAACCGACCAACGACCCAGCGGCGACTTGCCGGTCGGACACAACATCGTTCCCATTCCGGGCGGCGACCAGCAGCGGAAATGGGCTTGCGCACCGGGCGCCTGGCAGTTCGCGATGTCGGAAGATTGCGATCCGGCGGCCGATCAACCCGCTTAGCGCATCACCCTCTCCCGCCCTCCTCCAGACTCATACCTGAATTGGAAAACTCGGGGAACAAGCGCGGCCGTACCGCCATCGCCCCGCACGGCGCCTTCGGAGCAAGGGCGTAAGGCAGCGGGCGGACCGGCAGGCGACATTGATCGTACTGAAAGACAACCCTTTTCAGGCCTGCCATGGCGCGCTAGTATTGATCCTCTTTCGGGCTCGGCAGTCGTGGCCCCGAACTCGTACCGACGAAAGGATACCCTTGCCTTGAAGCCCACCAATATCGGCGCACCCGACTACTTCCACAAGGTCGTTGACTGCCAGTGGGCGTGCCCGGCCCACACCCCCGTTCCCGAGTACATCCGCTTGATTGCGGCCGGGCGTTACAGCGATGCCTACATGGTCAACTGGGTGTCGAACGTCTTCCCCGGAATCCTCGGACGCACCTGTGACCGCCCGTGCGAGCCAGCGTGCCGCCGGAGCCGCGTCGAGGACGAGACCGCCGATGGCCGCGAACGCAGGGAACCGGTGGCCATCTGCCGCCTGAAGCGTGTCGCCGCCGATTACAAGGAGGACATCCGCCATCGCCTGCCACCGCCAGCGGCGCAGAAAAACGGCAAGCGCGTCGCCTGCGTCGGCGCCGGGCCGGCGTCGCTCACCGTCGCCCGCGACCTGGCACCGCTCGGCTACGAGGTGGTGATCTACGATGGCGATGCCCTCGCCGGCGGCATGATGCGCACCCAGATCCCGAAATTCCGGCTGCCTGAAGAAGTTATCGACGAGGAAACGGGTTATGTGCTCGGCCTTGGCGTCGACTTCCGGAGTGGCCAGTACGTCAGTTCCTTGAAGCAACTGCTCGCCGAAGGCTACGATGCGATCTTTGTCGGTTCGGGCGCGCCGCGCGGCCACGACCTCGACATTCCCGGGCGCAAGGAGGCCGCCAAGTCGATCCACCTGGGAATCGACTGGCTGGCCAGCGTCGCTTTCGGCCATACCACCTCGATCAGCAAACGGGTAATCGTCCTGGGCGGCGGCAACACGGCGATGGACTGCTGCCGGTCGTCTCGCCGGCTGGGCGGCGAAGACGTCAAGGTCATCGTCCGCTCGGGCTTCGAGCAGATGAAGGCGAGCCCCTGGGAAAAGGAGGACGCGATGCACGAAGGCATCCCGATCCTCAACAACCTGGTCCCCAAGGCCTTCACGCACATCGGCGGCCGTCTCACCGGCGCCACCTTCGAGAAGGTGCGCGCGGTGTTCGACGCACAAGGCCGCCGTAGCCTGGTACCCACCGGTGAACCCGACGCGCACTTCGATTGCGACGAGGTGCTCGTTGCCGTCGGCCAGGACAACTCGTTCCCGTGGATCGAGCGCGACATCGGCATCGAGTTCGACAAGTGGGGACTGCCGGCGATCGACCCCAGCACCATGCAATCGACGCTCCCGAACGTGTTCTTCGGCGGCGACGCGGCCTTCGGGCCGAAGAACATCATCTGGGCCGTGGCACACGGCCACGAGGCTGCGGTCTCGATCGACCGCATGCTGAACGGCGAGGACATCGCCAGCCGCCCGGCGTCGCAAACGTCGCTGATCTCGCAGAAGATGGGCATCCACCAGTGGATCTACGACAACAGCGTCTCCGACGACCGCCGCCTGCGGGTGCCCCTACGCGACCTCAGCGCGGCGCTGAAGAACATCAAGATCGAAGTCGAGCTCGGTTTCGACCCGCAACTGGCTTTCCAGGAAGCGCAGCGCTGTCTGAACTGTGACGTGCAGACGGTGTTCGCGCCCAAGCTGTGCATCGAGTGCG
The DNA here is from genome assembly GCA_003538495.1 of Accumulibacter sp. The sequence goes on along the minus strand of DPSD01000250.1, from coordinate 163 downwards.
ACGCCTGCATGGACATCTGTCCGATGGACTGCATTTCGTTCACCGCCAACGCCGACGAGGAAGACCTGCGGCCGCGGCTGCTGGCGCCGGCGCTCAACCTGACGCAGGATCTCTACGTCTCGGACTCGCTGAAAACTGGGCGGGTGATGGTCAAGGACGAGGA
>DPSD01000065.1 GCA_003538495.1 Accumulibacter sp. | reverse complement strand
CTCGGCGGTGGTGGTGATCGTTACCTTGCCACTCGCCATGCTGATTGCTTTCATGCTCATGCAGTACTTCGGCCTGTCGGCAAATCTGATGTCGCTGGCTGGGCTGGCGATCGGCATCGGGATGATGGTGGATGGAGCGGTGGTGATGGTGGAGAACACTTTCCGCCTGCTCTCGCATCAGGTGGGCAAGACAGCGAATCGCACCCACATCACGCTTGAGGCTGCGCGCGAGGTGATGAACCCGATCGCGTTTGCCATCCTCATCATCATCGTCGTATTCCTGCCGCTGTTTTCACTCACTGGGCTGGAAGGCAAGCTTTTCAAGCCGATGGCATTGACCATCACTTTTGCCATGGTGGGTTCATTGATCCTTACCTTGACGCTTGTTCCCGTTCTTTCGGCGCTGATTCTCAAACCCAAGGAAGAGAAGGACACGTTCCTAGTGCGCTGGGTGAAGAGCATCTACCTACCCCTGCTCGATTGGGCGCTGGAAAACAAGAAGAAGGTGGTCGGCGCATCGGTGGCCATGCTTTTGGCTGCACTGGCTGTCTTTCCGTTCCTTGGCAAGGAGTTCATGCCGACGCTTCAGGAGGGAGCCATCATGTTCCGCGCGACTGGCATTCCATCAACTTCGCTTGAGGAGTCGATACGGGTCTCGCAGAAGATGAGTGAGGTGCTAAAGAAGAACTATCCGCAAACCACTACGGTACTTGCCACGATAGGCCGCGCGGAGAAAGGAGAAACCGCCGATGCCAACTACATGGAAGTACTGCTCGACGTAAAGCCGCAAGAGGAATGGCCGGAAGATATATCCATGCAGGAACTCTCCGACCGGATGAAGGAAACGCTTGAGCAAGCACTACCGACCGTGGTTGTCGGTAACACCCAGCCGATCCAGATGCGTGTCGAAGAGCTCATCTCCGGCGTGCGGGCTACCCTGGCGCTCAAGCTTTACGGACCGGATCTGACGACGCTCGACCGGCTCGCTAGCGAGATCAAACCGGTTCTCGCTGCCGTGCCTGGCGTCGCGGATCTCTCCGCGGAAGCCAACAAGGGTAAACCCCAGCTGGTGGTGAAGGTCAACCGTGAAGAGGCTGCCCGCTTCGGGATCAACGCCGACGATATCATGGAGGTGGTGCAAGCCGGCATCGGCGGCAAGACGGTCAGTTCGCTGATCGATGGTGTGCGTCGGTTCGACATCCAGGTCAGGCTCGACAGCGCCTTTCGCGATACCCCACAGGCAATCGGCAACATTCCGCTACGCACACCGAGTGGCGCCCTGGTGCCGCTCTCGCGTGTAGCGACCGTGTCAACGGACGAAGGTTATACCTTTGTCCGCCGGGAGCAGTTGAGTCGTTATGCGGTGTTACAGATGGACGTGAGAGATCGCGATGTCGATAGCTTCGTCAAGGAAGCTGATGCAAGTATTCGCAGCCAGATCAAGCTCCCGGAAGGCTACTGGATCGAGTGGGGTGGCGCCTTCGAGAACCAGCAGCGCGCCATGGCGCGACTCGCCATGATCGTACCGCTGACCATCGGCCTGATTTTCGTCCTGCTCTACACAGCGTTCAATTCCCTCAGTCACGCCGCCTTGATCATTGCCAACGTGCCCTTCGCCGTCATCGGCGGTGCCTTCGGCCTGTTCGTCACCGGCCAGTATGTTTCGGTGCCGTCGGCGATCGGTTTTATCGCCGTGTTTGGCGTTGCCATGCTCAACGGCATCGTGCTGGTATCCTTCCTCAACGAACGGCGACGACAGGGATTCAGCATCCGCGAGGCGGTGCGTGAGGGTGCCGCGCTGCGCCTGCGACCCGTGCTGATGACGGCCTCAGTGGCGATCCTGGGCCTCATTCCAATGCTGTTGTCGCAAGGTGTCGGGGCCGAAACACAGCGTCCCCTGGCTACCGTCGTCGTCGGTGGGCTGTTCACGTCGACGGCGCTGACGCTGTTGTTGCTGCCGCTCATGTACGAATGGCTGGAGACGCGGCGGGAGCGGCGCGCGTCGTCCATTGAACGAAGGGAAGCATGAAGACTACACATGCAATAGCAAAGTGTCTGGCTGCTCTTGTCCTTTCCGGATGCGCCGGGCACACACATCAACTGGTCAGCAGCGACGCCGCCGAACCGGCGACGGGGTGGCTCGACCACCTGGGCGGGGAGGAGCGTGTCATGGTTCTGGATCTTGGCGGCCAGCGTTTTGAAGGCCGGGGGTTCGACGTTCAGCGGAGCCTTTCCAAGCGGCGGCCGCGCTACGGATCGGGGCCGCCTCACAGGAAGGCCGCCGACAGCTATGTCTATACCGCCGAACCGATTCTGCATTCCGAAGATGGATCGACATTGCGATGTTCAATCGCGTGGCGGGCATCCGAACCGCCTGCCGGAAGTTGCACGACTGCCGAAGGGCGGCGCATAGCAGTCAGGTTCGGGTAAGCCGACGGCACTCGCGAACAATTGACACCCAGGAGAACAGGCATGAAAGAGATCAAGGCATTTGTTCGGCAATACCGTATCGCCGACGTCCTGCAGGCCGTGCGTGATTCAGGCCTGTACGACCAGGGCGCGACCGGCAGCAGTTGCTACAACCTGACCGTATCCCAGGTTCAAAGGCCGCTCGCCAGCGATGAAGCCGACCAGCAGCATTATTCGCTGGACCTGGCTCAGCCGATCGTCGCAGAGTTCAGGCTGGAACTGGTGTGTACGGATGACGTGGCCAATGCGCTCGCGGACATCATCGCCAAGGCGGCGCGCACCGGTCAGCCCGAGGCCGGCTGGGTCTTCGTGAGCGACATCCAGCATGTCGTCGAGATACGTTAAGGAGGGCACCCTGTCCTGGCTGATCGATCACTTGCGTCTCGCTCAGAGTTGTACCACGTTAGAAAAGCTTCCTCTTGATCTTATCCCCCCCTCCAGGATAGGATGATGTCCATGAAAGAAGCCACGGTTCACCCATCGCACCCCGACATTGTGAAACGCCTCAAGCGATCAGAAGGGCACCTGCGGGCTATCGTTGAAATGATCGAAGCGAATCGCTCGTGTGTGGAAGTTGTGCAGCAACTGCATGCCGTCGAAAAAGCAGTGAGCGCGGCGAAGAAAGTGCTTGTTCATGATCACATTGATCATTGCTTGGAACACGCCTTCAACCTGGCCACTCCTCGCGCTTCGGCGGCACTTAGTGAATTCAAGGAAATTGCCAAGTACCTGTAATGCGTCGCTCATATCGAAAAACCATGTCGCTACTAATGCTCATCATCATTTTGGTGATGGGTCATGGTGCGTCCGGTTTCAATTCGAAGTGGCTGGCACACGAACTCAACCACGACCGTGAAATGCTCACAGCATTTCTCGATCACGACCACGCGCAGCAAGTCGACGCCCAAGACAACCCAGGAGCTGATCCGCTAAGCGACACCGAACACAATCTGCTGCACGCATTTGGCCACGTAGATCCAGTTCCCAGTTTGACATTCAACGGTCTTGGCGAGCCGACCGCACAGTTCCTGCTCTTGCCGCCGCGTTTGCTCACTCTGCTCCCCGCAGAGCCTGAGCCCCTATTCCGCCCTCCCAGAAACACCTCCCTCATTTAACTCCACGCAGTTCGCGGAGTTCTGCCCGTTCTCTCTTCCACGGCTCATCGAGCGGTGTGGTCACGTTTGTTGCGCCCTCGGGCGCTCTTCGAGGTTGGTTATGAAAAACAGGAAGGTTCGCTTCCCCCTAAGCACGTGGGTCGTTGCTGTGATATGCGTATTTACGTCTGCCGCTCAGGCCGCCGATCGTCCGGCAAAGTTTGCCGTTCCCAACAACCAAATTCAGGCACTAGGCATTGAAGTTGCGCTATTACAGGGTCAAATCGGTTCGATAAAAGCGAGTTTTCCGGCACAGGTGGTTGTCCCACCGAATGCTGAACAGGTAGTCAGCGCTCCGGTGGCCGGTATGGTTGCGCAGCTGCTGGTTCAGCAGAACGATGTCGTTCGCTCAGGCACACCGCTGGTGCGTATCGCTAGTCCCGAACTCGGCCTGCAACAATTGCAGTTGCTGCAGGCGACCGCCCGCGCCACGCTGGCACGCCAAGCTGCGCAACGCGAGCAACGATTGTTCGATGAGGGAATTATCCCGCAACGCCGGGTGCAGGAAGCCAAGGCCGGGTTGAAAGAAGCCGAAGCCGCCCGCAACCACGCCAAGGCAGTGTTGCGCTTAAGTGGTATGTCAGCCGCGACAATTGACCGTATTGCCACCTCCGGACAACCGCAAGACAGCATCACCTTGGCCGCACCACAAGCGGGCATCGTGACCGAAATTTCCGCCAAGCCCGGCCAGCGCGTCGAGCCTGCGACAGCATTATTGCATGTGGCCCAAACGGATACCCTCTGGCTGGATATCCAGATCCCGGTGACGGAGAGCGCCAATTGGCAGCCCGGGACCAGGCTCAAGATACAGGGCAAGGATATCGACGCGCACCTCTTGAGCGTCAGCTCGACCGTCTCGTCCGGCAGCCAAACCGTGATGCTGCGTGCAGTGGTCGAAGGAAAGTCTGGCAAGGTACGTCCCGGCGAGTTTGTCACAGTTGAACTCCCCGTTGCGACCACACCGGGCAGTTGGGACGTGCCGCTATCCGCCGTGGCCCATGACGGAAAGCAGGCTTACCTATTCGTCCGTACCCCTGACGGTTTTGAAGCCAGACCCGTAATGGTCACGACCAGCGCTGGACAGCGCGTACGCGTGCAAGGCCAGGTTAACGCCGGCGAAGAAGTTGCCATTGCCGGCGTAGTGGCGCTCAAAGGTGCCTGGCTTGCCGAGAAGGAGAGCAAGTAATGCTTGCCCGCCTCGTCCAATTCTCGTTAGCGCAACGCCTGTTCATCCTGCTGGCTACACTGATCATCGCCGGCGCGGGATGGTATGCATATCAGGGTCTGCCGATCGACGCTTTTCCCGACGTATCGAGCAGCCAGGTCAAGATCATCATGAAGGCCCCCGGTATGACTCCGGAAGAAGTCGAGAGTCGTATCGCGGTACCGATCGAAGTAGAAATGCTCGGCATCCCGAAAACCAAGATTCTGCGCTCGGTCACGAAGTATGGCCTCGTCGATGTAACTATTGATTTCGAGGATGGCACCGATATCTATTGGGCGCGCCAACAGGTCAGCGAACGACTGGGCGGCCTTACCGATAGCCTGCCGGCCGATATCTCGGGCGGCATGGCCCCGATCACAACCCCGCTCGGGGAAATGTACATGTTCACCGTCGAAGGGGATGGTCTATCTCTCACCGAACGGCGCAGCCTGCTCGATTGGGTCATTCGACCGGCGCTACGCACCGTGCCCGGCGTCGCCGACGTGAATGCTTTGGGTGGTGTGGTGCGGGCGTACGAAGTCGTCCCAAATCAAGTGAAAATGGCCGCCAGCAGCGTGACCATGGCGCAGCTCAAGGAGGCGATTAACGCCAACAACCGAAACGACGGCGCGGGCCGGCTCGGTGAAGGCGATGAAGTGCTGCTCGTACGCAGCGAGGGCAGCATTACCAGCACGGCCGATTTGCGCGCGGTAGTAGTTGCCGTAGAGGGCGGTACTCCCGTCCGCTTGGGCAATTTCTCCCG
>DPSD01000101.1 GCA_003538495.1 Accumulibacter sp. | reverse complement strand
CGCTGATCGTGCTGATCGTCATTTATGCGCTGTCTACGCTCGGCCTGACGCTGATTCCCGGCATCGACGCGGAAGGGCGGCCGGCGCCACCGATGAGCTTCTTTCACGCTTTCTACTTCGTCAGCTACACCGCCAGCACGATCGGCTTCGGCGAGCTGCCCGGCGCGTTTTCCGAAGCGCAGCGGATGTGGGTGACGGTGGTGATCTTCCTCTCGGTGATCGGCTGGTCGTACTCGATCATCAGCCTGCTGGCGCTGATCCAGGACCGGGGTTTTCAGCAGGTGTTGCTGACCGGTCGATTCGTTCGCCAGGTCAGGCAGCTTGGCGAACCCTTCTATATCCTCTGTGGCTGCGGCGAGACCGGCTTGCTGATTGCGCGCTCGCTCGACCGCGACGGCATCCGCGTGGTGACCATCGAACGCAGTGAGGCGCGCATCCAGGAACTCGAACTCGAAGACTTCTCTGCCGACATCCTTGCCCTCTGTGCCGACGCGGCGCAGCCGCAACAGTTGCTGATGGCCGGCCTCAAGCACCGCAGTTGTCGCGGCGTGCTGGCGATCACCGATGACGATGCGGCGAATCTCGCGGTGGCGATCGCCAGTCGCCTGATCAATCCGCGCCTGATGGTCGTCGCGCGTGTCGCGAGCCCGTCGATCGAGGCCAACATGATGTCGTTCGGAACGCATTACGTGGTCAATCATTTCGAGAAATTCGCCGACTATCTGGCACAGGCGATCCATTCGCCGAACTGGTACCGTCTCGTCGATCTGCTCACCGGCCTGCCGGGTCAGGAACTCCCTGAACGACACGATCCTCCGGCCGGCGACTGGGTGATCTGCGGCTACGGTCGTTTCGGGCAGGCGGTGGTCCGCAATCTGGAGCGGCAGGGGGTGAGCCTGACGGTGATCGACCCCGACCCGAACTTGTCGAGCAGCGTCCATCACATCGTGGGTCAGGGCACAGAGGCCGAGCCGCTGCGCCGGGCAGGGATCGAAACTGCGGTTGGAATCGTCGCCGGCAGCGACCAAGACACCAACAACCTCTCGATCGCGATGACCGCCAAGGAACTCAATCCGGACCTGTTCGTCGTCCTGCGCCAGAACCGGGTGGCCAATCAGGTGCTGTTCGACGCTTACCATGCCAATTTCATGATGGTGCCGTCGAAGATCGTCGCTCGCGAATGCCTGGCGCTGATCACCTCGCCCTTGCTGAGCCGCTTTTTCGGTCTGCTTCGCTGCTGGCCGGACGAGCGTGCGGCGGCGGTCGCCGGGCAACTCGAAGCGCTTTGTGGCGGGCGCGTGCCGCTGGTCTGGGGAGTCAGGCTGAATGCCGCCGAGGCGCCGGCGGTGCACCAGTGGCTGATGATGGAGCAGAAGCCGATGGCGCTTGGCCGCTTGCGCCACGACCCGGCGGCGCGTGCAGAGACACTGCCGCTGATGCCTTTGCTGCTGCTGCGCGATGGTCGTGACCACCAACAACCCGCAGACGAGATGCTCCTGCAGCCCGGCGACCACTTGCTGTTTGCCGGGACGCGCGCCGCCAAACTGGCGCAGAACCTCGTTCTCGACAATCGGAATGTCCTCGGCTACGTGCTGACCGGCCAGGATGCGCAGGGCTGGTTATGGCGTTTGCTGAGCCGGTCCGGTCCGGCCGGCGAGGGTGGCATGCAACGATGTGCATCCAATCGCCAGCGCGGCGCGTATCAAGAAAATACGAACAGGAACGACGGAAAGGGAACTGATGAACGGCAGCTTGGCACCTGACCCGCGACGCGATTGCCAGGAGATCGTTCGCCATCTGGCGACGCTGCTCTTCCCCTGGGATACCACACGCTCGCTCGAACTCGCGCTGTTTCGCACCTTTGCGTCGGCGCGCATCGGCGGTCTGCTGCATGCCACCGGCGAATTCGAAAAGCGCACCGAGAAGCGCTACGATGATACCGACCTGATCATCAGTGAAATCATCGAAAACGGTTTCGACAGCCCGCGCGGTGCCAGCGCCATCGCGCGCATGAATGCCCTGCATGGGCGCTTCAGGATCGCCAACGAAGATTTCCTGTACGTGCTGTCGACCTTCGTCTTCGAGCCGATTCGCTGGAATCAACGCTTCGGCTGGCGGCGCATGACCGAATTCGAGCAACAGGCATGGTTCTGGTTCTGGCGGAACCTCGGCGAACGGATGTTGATCCGCGATCTGCCCGACAGTCTCGGCGACTTCGAGCGCGCCAGCCGCGCCTACGAAGCGGCAAACTTCCGCTTCAGCAGTGCCAATCAGCAGGTGGCGCTGGCAACACGCGAACTCTTCGCTGGCTGGTTTCCCGGCGTTTTTCGCCCGCTCGTTCGCAGCAGCATTCACGCGCTGCTCGATCCGCCGCTACTCAGCGCTTTTGGTCTGCAGCCGGCACCACGCTGGCTGGTATGGACTGCCGAGCATGCGCTGCGTTTGCGGGCCAGGGTGTTGCGCTGGCTGCCACGCCGCCGGCGTCCGAAACTGCGCACGCAGATTCCGCGAACCGATTATCCGCAGGGCTACCGCATCGAATCGCTCGGACCGCCCCCGCTGGGCTGAGTGGACGGCGACCCATGAAAAGGTGAGGTGCTGCTGGTGCCTCTTCTCAAGACGACCCATACAAGGAGAACACGATGATCAGAATCATGGC